>CAYTOV010000007.1:0-10850 GCA_964439485.1 uncultured Acidaminococcales bacterium
ATCTTTAGCTTTGATAACAGGCGCCGTCGCCGCAATCGCTGAACCGCCGCAAATAGAAGTACCGACACCTATCAAGGTTGTCATTTTGCCCTCAACACCCAGCATTTTTCCTACAAAATAAGCAGTAATAAAAGATGCTGTTAGTGTACAGACTATAATAGATAATGATTCTGTTCCAACTTGCAATACATGAAAAAGATTCATGCTGAAACCGAGAAGAATTATTGAATATTGCAGAATTTTTTTCGACGTATATTTTACGCCGTCTTCAAAAGATGCTTCCGTAAAAATGTCGGTAAACAAGTTAGCACTTAATACTTTCGGGAAAAACATAGTCACCAGCATGCCTATAATAATCCCTATCACAGGACTCCCAACGATTGGGAACATATTACCCAAAAACCAGGCTGGTATGCCAAAAATAAAACAAAGTATTATACCTGGTAAAAACTTTTTCAAATTAATCATCACTTATCCTTTCGCTGTAAATATTTGTTTCTTTGATTTTACTTAACGAATGTACTTTTGTAAAATACTATTATATAATAAACTTCATAGTATTTTACCTATATTAAGAAGGGATATAAGATGACAATACGGCATTTAAGAATATTCATTACAGTGGCTGACCTGGGAAGTATGACTGCGGCAGCAAAGGCATTATACATTTCCCAACCAACTGTCAGTCAGGCAATAACAGAATTAGAGACGCACTATGGCATAAAACTCTTTGAGCGTCTTTCCAAACGCCTCTTCATAACCCAAAACGGCTCCCAGCTTTTAAGCTATGCGCGTCATATAACCTCTTTAGTGAATGAAATGGAACAAGTTATCAAGAACCCGGAGGAAATCGGCAGCATGACGATTGGGGCTAGTCTTACCATCGGCGAATGTTTACTGCCTGCTCTGATAAGTACTTTCAGCAAGAAACATCCTAATTTTCAAGTTAATGCCATTATCAAAAACACCTTGGATATTGAAAATCTGATAGCTCTGAATATTGTTGACTTGGCAGTAGTCGAGGGCATGGTACATTCCACCGATATCATTACAGAACCTTTTGAAAATGATGAGCTCGCTCTCGTCTGCGGCAAAGAGCATCCTTTGTATAACGTTAAAACTGTTTCTCCATCTGAACTCGCTAATATTAATTTCATCGTAAGGGAAAAAGGAAGCGGCACGCGAGAATTATTCGAAAACGCTATGTCTGCTAACGAAATTCAGTGGCGCCCCTCATGGGAGTGTAGTGGCTCTGATATTATTAAAAGTGCGGCTTTAAACGGCATTGGCGTGGCTGTTATATCCAGGCGTTTAGTCCAACATGAATTAAAGAAAGGCTTGCTGCATGCCTTTCAAATTGATGATCTTGAACTAAAAAGAAAATTCAGCATTGCTTATCATAAAAATAAATATTTAACAGAATCAATGCAAGCATTCATGTCACTGTGCAAAAATATATAAAGCTCCAGCCAAAAAGACAGCCATCGTAATTTACGACGGCTGTCTTTAGTCATTTTTCAGTTATTGTCATGAACAAATGGGAAAAATTTGGCATCCTCTTTTATCATATGACCGACAATAAAGTCATCAAATATGAAAGAGAAAAAAGCAGACGGCTTCAGTTTTCCATTCAAATAAGCCTCTTTCATTCTTAGTGCATCGGCAATAATTAATTTATGTGCCTCGGAATGTTCTTTAGCTCCCATAAACTTTGAACTATTCAATATTTCCTCTTCACTATTAAAATGATAAACCACATGATCTAAAAATTCATCTAATTTAGGCCCTATTTTTTCCTTGGTTTCATCGGAAAAAACATCAAATATCAGCTCATTGCCAAATCTGACCAGCTCACGATGTTGTTTATCTATTTCCCCATTGCCGCTTTCCCATTCACTTTTCCATTCGATTTGTACCGTTGCCACTGGAAATTTCTTATCCAAATCATCCGCATTGAAAACACGGTTTCTCCCAGTTTCTTTCGCATGATACAAGGCGTCATCAACTCTTTTATACCATGTAAAACGATTTTCTTCTTTCCTTCTTTCAGCAACTCCAAAGCTGGCAGTAACCTTCCCAATAGAAAGATGAGTAAAATCTTCGATAGCAACACGAAGCCTTTCTGCTATTATAAGCGCATCCCTAGTTTCCGTATTTGGCAGCAAAACCACAAACTCCTCGCCGCCCGTTCTGATTACACTGTCCTGCTCCCTTACCTCGTTTTGAACTATTTTAGCAACGCGTTTCAAAACTTTATCGCCGACCAGATGCCCCCAATTATCGTTAACTCGCTTAAAATGGTCTATGTCCAGCAGAAGCATTGAAACAGGTTTGTTGTTACGTTCTGCATTCTTTATTATGTTTTCTAAAATTCTCGTACCTGCTCTTCTGGTTAAACAACCTGTCATAATATCATGGCTAGCTATTTCCTTAAGTTTTTTGTTCTCTGCACGATAAAGAGAAAACAAAATAGTGAAAACACACGCAGCAAAAGTAATGGTTAATACTAATGACGGCAGTCCAAATAACCTTTTTAAGCCTATCAAATAGCCATTTTCATCATTTGCGTAAGGGATAACCTCAGCCGGAACATGTGAAATAAGAAACCACGCCCCATCAGCACCTTTTATTGCTATATCTTCGTCATTGGTACCTACCAATTTGGTTCTGGCTTCAACATCAGGTTCGATCATGCGGAAAGTAAATAAACCCATTGGGCCAAAAAACTGCCCATTTTTTTCTGCTGTAATACGTGCCCATTCGGCAGGGAAATTATTAGCAAAAGTATCTTCCGATTTGCCAGTGTACATGAATGCCCATTCATCCTTCGGGTCGGGTCCGGCCAACCAATAGCCCTTCTCATTCACGAGCTGCATATAATTTGTTTCTTGATTTGCACGTTTGATATTATCAATTACGTAGCGGCCAAAATAATTAATGACTAATATGCCGCATTTTGTTCCGTCCTGATCAAAAACAGGCACTCCGAAACGCAATGTAGGTTTTACCGGCTCCTCTATTTTGCCGTTTTCCACATTTAAATCTAAAGGCGAGCGATAAATATTTCTATCTTCAAGCTTTATGCTTTTGACAAAATATTGTCTGTAGCTTTTATTTTCCAATGATCCTTGCTCTACAATAGCAGGTTTTCCATCATTGAAGTTTATTCTGACTTTTTCATTGCCCTTTGCGTCAATGTAACGAATTTGATCATATTTTTTCATCTTACTGACAAAAAGAAGCCATTCATTTTCTACATCTTCTTTAGAACCCTTACCATCAATATAGTTTTTGAAAACCGCGTTTTCTTCCAAATATAATAAATCAGAAACACGTTCGTTCAATTCATTAGCAATCAGTCTTTTTTGGCTGGAAATAAATAACTCATGTTCTCTGGCGATAAAAGCTCTGTCTGTATCAACATCACGTTTTTCAAAAATTGCGTAAGCACATATTAAAACCAAAAACGTTACCACAAAAGTAATTGATAAGGTTTTTACGTGCTTAAATACCTGCATAAAAGAGCTTTCCAGCTTATCCATAATCTGTTCCCCGCTTGTTTTCTGGCTTTTTAATTATTTACTGTTGAAAGATTCGCCGTAGCCTTGTTTATCCCTGCCTGCCCTTGCACTATAATGGGCATTTTTACCAAATCTGCAATTTATCTACCGAAAAATGTGCAAATTCACCTGCAGATAAAAAACACCACCTTTTAAGTGGTGTTTTTTCTTGCGGATTACCGTTAGCGGAATCTTGGCTTCTTCTTTTTAGAAGCAAGGGCCCAGTTTCGTCTGAAAAAGTGCTCCATGGTTACCCTTAAGCTCTACCTCTGTAGCATTAAAATAAATAGAGGATGCTATAAAGACAACAAAAAAGGACACCACAGATAATATCCATGGTATCCTTAAAGTCCTTAAAACTAGGTACACAGCCAGCTATGATAATTTCAATATGGTGCGGTTGGTGGGATTTGAACCCACACGGGTCTCCCCGCCACCCCCTCAAGATGGTGCGTCTGCCGTTCCGCCACAACCGCATAGAGAGAAGTCGTTGTTACCGTATAAAATTGGTGCGGTCGAGAGGATTTGAACCTCCACGGGGTTGCCCCCACTAGCTCCTGAGGCTAGCGCGTCTGCCGTTCCGCCACGACCGCGCATCATGTACCGGCAACGCTAATATGATATCATATCACACATATCACGTCAATAGTTATCAATACGATTTTTATACAATTTATAATATTGTCCCCTGTCATGCAGAACCTTTCGAACATACTCGCGGGTATCTACATAAGGGATAGCATCTATACTGCCAAAATCATTATCCCAGTTGTATTCTTCCATCCAATTCCTGGTATTACCACGTCCAGCATTATATGCTGTCAACATAAGAACGCGATTGTGCCCGAATTCATATTCCAGTTCGCTCAGATACCAGCAACCCATACGAATATTTGTTTCAGCTTCAGCAAGCTTCGCCATTTCAAAATTCTGCATGCCCATTTCGCCGGCAATCCATTCGCCGGTCTTGGGCATTATCTGCATAAGTCCGACAGCACCGGGTTTAGACTTAGCATCTATACGAAAACCACTTTCATTTTTGATAACAGCTGCAACAAGAAATGGATCTAACTTGTTTTTCTTGCTATACTCAATAATTTCTTCCTGATACGGCCACAAATATACGAACCGCATCTGAACTTCATCAGATCGCCAAATTTGCCAGGCTGCAAAGACCAGGCAGACAAAAAGCGTCCAATAAAACCAACGCCTGCTCTTCTTCTTTCTTCGCAAGCCTATCCCTCCGCTATTTAACTGCCTTTTCCCAGGCAGTAATTACTTGTTTTTCTGTTTCTTCCCATGCACCACTATTATCAATAATCAGCGTTGCATATTTTTTCTTTTCCTCCAAAGGCATTTGCGCGGCTATTCTTGCTTGCACCGCTTCTGCCGTCATGCCGCTGCGCTTCATTGTGCGCATAATTTGTTTTTCAACAGGCAGAACCACCAGCCAGACTTCATCAACCTTTTGGTGCCAGCCGCATTCAATAAGAAGCGGTATGTCAAGGATCGCAGCACGCTCTCCAGACTGCTGACATGCTTTTAAAAATTTATCAGTTTCTTGCCAGACATAGCCGTGAATTATCTCTTCGAGTCTCTTCAAAGCAGCCTTGTCATTAAAAACAATTTCCGCTAAAGCCGCCCTGTTGAGCTTGCCATCTGCATCAACAATTTGGTGTCCAAAGGTTTCAACAACTTTAAAAAAGCCTTCAGTTCCAGGTAAAACAGCATTTTTGGCAGTCTCATCAGCATCAAAAACACGTGCTCCCAAAGCTCTTAATTTGGCAGCTACAGAAGTCTTGCCCGAACCTATACCGCCGGTCAAACCAATTATTTTCACTGTAACACCCCTTAGTTTTGGCAGTTAGGGCAGTAAGTTGTCCCTCGTCCTGCCACTTTGGTGCCGACTAGCTCTGCTCCGCATTTTTTACAAGGTTTCCCCTTACGGCCATAGACCAAAAGATAGTCTTGGTTTCGTCCTTGATTGCCATTGCCGTCTTTATAATTGCGGAAAGTGGTTCCATGATTCTTGATGCCTTGTTTAATTACTTTGTTGATAGCCTTTATTAACTTTTCAACTTCTTTTTCATTAAGCGAATCACCGGAACGCTGCGGCAATATGCCTGCAACGGCGAGTGCTTCATCAGCATAAATATTGCCTAAACCGGCAACAACTTCCTGATCCAATATAATACCTTTTATCGATGCTTTGCGTCTTTTCAGTATTTCCTGCAAATATGGAACACTCAATTCCTTAGTGCCTGGTTCCGGTCCTAGATTGTCAAAGCCCGAAAGCCTTACATCATCATTAATAACCAAATGCAAGGTGCCAAAGGTTCTTATGTCACAGAACCAGAGCGTCTTACCGCCGGTCAGTTCAAATTTTATTTTGGCATATTCAGGTTCTTCGTCTTCGCTGTCCGTAACAATCAGCGCGCCGGTCATTCTCAGATGCGCGACCAATTTAATATTAGTGCCAAACTCAAAAGTTAAATATTTGCCTTTTCGTTTCAAGTCGCGTATACATTGGCCAACTAAAATATCAGCAAAAGCTTCCGGCGATGGATGTTTGATCATGCGTGGCAGTCTTATCTCTACACGCTTAATTATTTTGTTTAGTATATGAGGGGTCAGAGTTTTTCTGACCTGTTCTATTTCTGGTAATTCCGGCATCTTTATTTCTCCTTACTTTGTTTCTGCCCAATTCTTTCCATACGCAACCTCGGCCAAAAGAGGTACAGACAAATCAACAGTTTTTTCCATAATATCTTTTACTATCCCAGCAACCTGCTCCTTTTCGCCTGCACAAACTTCCAGTACTAATTCATCATGTACCTGTAAAAGTATGCGACTTTTGAAGCCACTCTCCACCAAAGCTTTCTGAACTTTTATCATAGCCAGTTTGATAACATCGGCCGCTGTACCTTGTATCGGTGTATTAATTGCCGTACGTTCCGCAAAACTACGTAAATTAAAATTGCTGTTATTAATATCAGGTAAATAGCGGCGCCTGCCGAACAAGGTTGACACATAGCCGTCTTTTTTTGCTTTAACAACCATTTCTTCCATATATTTTTTAACGCCTGTATAGCGTTTAAAATAATTTTCAATATATTGACCGGCTTCATTGCGGCTTATACCCAGCTGTTTGCTGAGACCGTAATCACTTATACCGTAGACAATGCCAAAATTAACCGCTTTAGCTCGCGAGCGCATTTCCGAAGATACTTCATCCAGAGGCAAGCCAAATACTTCTGCCGCTGTCCTGGCATGGACATCCTGCCCTTTGGCAAACGAATCAAGAAGAAGATGGTCTTGCGCAATATGTGCCAAAATTCTGAGCTCAACCTGTGAATAATCGCAGGACATAAGCAAATCATAACCATCTCCAGGTACAAACATGGCTCGCATCCGTTTACCGATTTCGGTACGCACCGGAATATTCTGCAGATTAGGTTCCGTACTGGAAAGCCTGCCAGTCACAGTAACCGTTTGCTGAAAATGCGTATGAATTCGTTTTGTTACAGGATTTATCAAGGGTTTCAGTCCTTCAAGATAGGTAGAATACAGCTTCGCCAATTGGCGGTGCTGCAAAATGGTGCCAACCAAAGGATGCTGCGTAGCCAATTCCTCCAAAACACTTACATCCGTTGAATATCCTGTCTTTGTCTTTTTAACAGCAGGTAGACCTAACTTTTCAAAAAGCAAGACACCCAGCTGTTTAGGCGATTTCAAGTTGAATTGCTCGCCAGCCTGTTCATAAGCCAAAAGCTCCAGTTCATCAAGTTTTAGACGGAATTCTTCAGTAATAGCTGCCAGCATCTTTTCGTCGACAGCAATACCTGTCAGTTCCATAGCAGCAAGCACTGGTATCAGTGGCAATTCGATTTCCTGATATAATTTCACCAGTTCTTTTTCTTCCAGATATTCTGATAACAACACATCAAGTTCTTCCAGATCCTGTATTGTGCCGCCGTCATTTTTTACAAGATAGCGGTCAGTCAGAGCTTTCAAACTATAAGAATTTTCGCCCGGCTCCACTAGGTAGGCAGCCAGAGAACAGTCTCCGGCAATGCCGGCAACCTTGACATTATTTGCCAGGCAAGCCTTGATCATATCTTTACCATCACAGACAACTTTTTTCTGTGATGCATCAGCCAGCCAGGTATAAACCTCAGGCCAAGCCTCACTAGCTGAAGGGATAGTATATATCGTCTGATTATATAGCAATGATAAATCATTTAGTTTTAACTTTGGAATCTTCCCTGCTGTCTCAGCTAACAGGCAAGTTTTCTTACCTTCTGCTTTAATCGAAGAAAACAGTGCTTTGGCCTGTTCGCTGGTCATTATAGCTTTCTGCGGGTATCTTTCAACCTGCTCCACAACTTCTTCGCCAAACAAATCAAAGGTTGCCGGCTCTTCATCACCTAAAACCAAAGCAAAACGTTCCCAAAGATTACGGAATTCCAATTCCTTCATCAGTGTCTTGGCTTCTGCCTTCATGCTTTTCAATGCGTGCTTGCTTAAGTCAAGATCAACCGGTACCTCAGTAAAGATAGTAGCCAGCTCTTTTGACAAGAGTGCTTTTTCCTTATTATTGGACAATTTTTCTTTCAGACTCTTGCCGGAGATTTCATCAATATGCTCTAAAACATTTTCTACAGACTGATATTCACAAATCAGCTTCATTGCCGTTTTAGGGCCAACTCCCGGCACACCGGGTATATTATCAGATGTATCGCCCATCAAGCCTTTAAGGTCAATGAGCTGTATTGGCTTCAAGCCCTCATAATTAGCCTTGAATTCTTCGACGTCGAATTCCTGAATATCTGTAATTCCGCGTTTTGTATAAAATACTTTTACATTATCGCCCAAAAGCTGTAATTCATCTCTGTCACCGGTGACAATGATCACTTCAGCTTCGCCGGCTTTATGTTTAGCAAAAGTACCTATGATATCGTCTGCTTCGTAGCCATCCATTTCAAGCACACTGATATTCATTGCTTCCAGCAATTGCCGGGCAATTGGAAATTGCTCAGACAGTTCACACGGTGTTTCTTTGCGTTGAGCTTTATAGCCATCAAACATTTCTGTTCTGAAAGTCACTCGCGATTTATCAAAAGCAACAACAACCCATTTTGGTTTAACGTCGCTTATAACCCTCAACAGCATGTTGCAAAAGCCATAAACAGCTCCTGTGTTGAGACCTTTTTTCGTCATAAGAGGCGGCAAAGCAAAAAATGCTCTATGGATAAGACTGCTGCCGTCCACTACTAAAAATTTATCTGCCACGTTGTCACCGCTTTCCCACTAAGTTTTAACATCTAATTATATCATAGGTAATAAAAAAACCTGCTATTGAATTTAAAAATTCAATAGCAGGCTCCTAAAATTGGCTTACATCGATTCTTTAATTGCTTCAGACATCCTTCTGATGCCTTCGACAATTTTTTCATCAGGCATATTGGAATAGTTAATACGCATGTTGCGGTCTGTTTTGCCATTCGGGAAGAAAGCATCGCCTGTAACACCAGCAACATTCTTCTCAATGCACTTAACAAATACCTGTGCGGCACTAACACCTTGCGGGAAAGTCAGCCACAGGAACAAGCCGCCTTCCGGATGAGTCCATTTCACGCCTTCCGGCATCATTTTCTCCATGCTTTCGATAATTACATCCCGGCGGTGCTTATACAAAGCTTTAATCTGTTCAACGTGAGCATCGAGATCATAGTTTTCAATATAGGCGTCAGCCAAGCCCTGGTCAAAATTAGAAGTATGCAAATCCGCGCTTTGTTTTATTTTGACGAATTCAGATAATACTTCCGGCACTGCTGCAACCCAGCCAAGACGCAGGCCTGGGCAGAAGATTTTGGAGAAAGTACCAAGGAACATTACCAATCCTTTGGTATCCATTGATTTCAAGGAAGGCAGAATTTCTCCTTCGAAACGCAATTCACCATAGGGGTTATCTTCAAGTACAGGCAGATTGTGTTTATTGACGACTTCCATGAATTTTGTGCGGCGTTCCATGCTCCAGGTACGGCCGGTAGGATTTTGAAAGTCAGGAATTACATAAATGAATTTACAGCGGTCGGTAGTTGAGAGAATTCTATCCAATTCTTCAGGAATCAAACCACCGTCATCAGTTGGCACTTCAACAAAATTAGGTTCATAAGCATTGAAGGCATTTAAAGCGCCGAGATAAGATGGGCTTTCGCAAAGCACAACATCTCCCGGATCCAAAAATAATTTGCCGGCAAAATCCAGACACTGCTGAGAACCAGTGGTAATCAAAATTTCGTCGGGGCTGACTTTTGTGTTATATTTTGCCAACATGCGGTCAGCAATTTTTTTGCGCAAAGATGGGCGGCCTTCAGTTGTTGCATATTGCAGCAATTGTCTGCCTTCACTTTTTAAAACATCTGCAGATACTTTAGCAAGTTCTTCCACAGGGAAGAGTTCTGGCGCAGGCAAACCACCAGCAAAAGAAATAATTTCCGGTTTTTGTGTCAACTTCAAAAGTTCACGAATTTCAGAGGCTTGCAGCCTTTCCATACGTTTAGCAAATTTCATAGTCATATTTTTACCCCCAACCATTAAAAATAAGAAGTCTTAAACTGTACGCTTATTCTATCGTTGTCCAAATGTACAATTAACAAAAAGAATTTTATCACCGTTTCCTTACACTGTCAAGAATGTAAACCTTTTCCCGTATACTTTATGCAAAATGTACATTTGTACGCAAAAGAGGAACCGTTAGCAGGTTCCTCTAAAAAAATAGTAATTTTTTATAACTATTAAAACAATCATTGCCACCACATTAATTCAAAGCGCATATTCTATGAAATAATATGCATCGAAAAATTAAAAAGACTGCCGAATTGTACTAAAATAGATAAAAATTTAGTTAAATTTACCGAAAATCTCCGCAAAAGATATGCCGGCAATACTTTTAGATTTGTACATTTCCCCGATTTTCTCTTCGCCTTCCCTTAAGTGTTGAGAAGTAATGCCATGACGTATGGACAACCAGGCTTCCACAAAAGCTGCCAAATGGTCGCACCCTTTCAATACCGAGCCATCAACAGCAGAGTATTTATCTTCATTATACTTTTCGCTGATTTCTTCCGGATGGCTCAAAAGTTTTATTTTTCCGTCAACAATTGCCCTGTCAGCAAATTCGTTTTCAGCAAAATAAAGGATTTCTTTGTGCCATTCTCCCGGCAGCAAAGGCAATATTTTCTCCGCAATCTGTCTTTTTTCAATATCCTTTATTAATTCATCAAG
>CAYTOV010000007.1:10950-23968 GCA_964439485.1 uncultured Acidaminococcales bacterium
ACAAGATCAACGAATTTACGTGTTTTGCCGCCCAGTGATATCTTCTGCACACCCGCCAGATCATAATGCTCTTCGATTTCATTGGCAATAGCAACTTTCGTTGCCTCAACGTCATAAATACCTTGATTGAGATGGTATACTATGCGAAATTCCCACTCTGTCGCCAAGTAATGGGCTGCCTTCAGAAGTTTCTTCTCCTTCGGATAACTATCCTTATCAAAATAATTCTTCATTCTGCCCAGAAAATCCTGATCAATGTCGGGCACCTTACGCTCCAGTTCGTTGTAGACCCAATTATTTAGTTTGTCACCGTGTACACGCATCAGTTCGTGAAAAACCGGTGGTTTGATATCAGTCAGAATAATCCTGTGTAAGAATTCAAAAATACCGCCCTCTACCAGAACCTGCCAATTCAGTTTGGCGCCATGATCCTGTTCTTCATAGCGTGATAACACGTACAGAATAACCATTTTATGAGCTTGCTTGTCAAGTTCAGTAAACCCTTGTGGTCTTATATGATCATTCCAGCGTTGGATATGTGCTGCTTCGTAAAGCACTTCGATAAAATTCTTACTTAAAATCATTATGTCCTCCTTCTATTTTAGCGGATACAAAAGATAAGGCTGTGCCTTTTCCGCAAAATATGCGTTTTCCCTATCCCAACGATTAAAAATATCCCCCAATGGTATTTCCGCATAACGTAAAGAGCTCTCACCTAAAGCAATGTCTATTTTGTAACCATCAGAACTCCTTCTGGGAAATAAGTCTCTTTGGGAATAATCTTTCATCAACAATCTAACCATCTGTGCGCCTACGTGCGCTGGTTGAAAGCTTCTTTTATCAGTTATATGCATTTGCACGCCCTGACAAAGTTCACCGGCATACATTCCATAATTTGGTATGAAGGCCATTGGTCTGAAAATAACACCGGCCATCTCCAGTGCATTAAGTTTAGCTGCAAAATCCAGCTTATCAAGCCAAGGTGCTCCGACATATTCAAAAGGCTTGGTTGTACCTATGCCTACCGAAATATTCATATCGCCGACTATGCCTGTTGCGGCATAGCAAAACGCACTTGTTTCTGTTGGAATGTTAGGGGAAGTAGCAATCCAGGGCAGCCCTGTTTGTTCAAAAAGCATCTCTCTTGTCCAATTTTTCATTGGTATTACCTGCAAATCAACACCTATCTGGTATTCCTTATTGATGAAACGTGCATACTCACCTACGGTAAGGCCATGACGAAGCGGCACGTTATACAAACCTATGAAAGACTCAAAACCATTTTTCAGCGTAGGTCCCTCGTAGTAGCCGCCCAAAGGATTTGGCCTGTCAAAAACCACGAACGTTTTGCCTTCCTTAGCACAAGCCTCCATCGCATATGCCATGGTAGAAACATAAGTATAATGACGAGCACCGACATCCTGAATGTCAAAAGCCAAAACATCTATATCAGCAAGCATAGCCTTGCTCGGTCTTTTGGTATCTCCATAAAGGCTTCGAACTTCGATTCCCTCGTATTTATCGTTTTTTATATCATCTCCGGCCGTTGCTGCGCCGAAGAGGCCATGTTCCGGTACAAAAACAGCTTGCAGCTGCACTTTGGTTCTTAGCAAATCAACTGAGCTTTTCAGGTTATGGTCCACACCGGTTTGATTGGTAATAAGTCCAACCCTTTTGCCGGCGAAAATCTTGGCATAATCATCAATTCGTTCGATACCCAGAACAACCGTATCTTTATTATTCTTTGCTTCTGCCTTCTGCAATGGCACCACCACTATAGCCAACAAACATAACATCAAAAATACAATACTTCTCGTTCTCATTCTCTATCCCCTTATAATTAGTGTTTAACCAGTTTGTAACGCACCCTGATTATAAAAAATGCTGGCTCACATTTCATCTATTGCAGACGTTTCATACTGCAAACGCCGCTGTTGCCATTTTTTAACCGCCTTTGTCAGCGCTTCCTCTGAATTTTCCACAGTTCCATCCTGTACCCGTTTCAGAAGAATTTGTATTAATTGTGGTAAACTTTCCTTGTCGCCTAATATTCCCGCTATTTGGTTACCGCTAAGCAGCAGATCGCTGGTGTGAACAGGCATATCGGCAGCCAAACGCAGAAGTTCTTCATTATACATGCGCATGGTAATTATTTCCTGCTCATGGGCATTTGTGGCCGCCAGATCGGCAAGACAGACAGAGGACAGCTGGGCAAAAGCTTCCTGCATATCACTATTCCAACGAAAAGCTCCTGACAAGGCCGCCTTGCGGAGCCAGCGTCTGGTTCCAAGCTCGTCTTTACCAACACGGAAACCTAACTGCATGTGATTTGCTATCAGCCAGACTACCCGTTTCACGAAATTAGCCGAAAACTGAAAACGTTTGAGTATTTTTTCAGCCATGCGGGCACTAAGTTCTTCATGCCCATAGTCAGTCGGATTGCCTTCGGCATCAAATCCCCGCACAGATGGCTGTCCTTTGCCTATATCATGCAGCAGCAGAGCCCATCTTACCTCCAGACTTTTTTCTCCGAATGATACCGCTTTCAAAGTATGGTTCCATACGTCGTAGATATGAAAATTAGGATTTTGAGGCACGCCGACAAGTGCCGATAGTTCAGGCAAAATAGGTATTTGCATTTCTTTGCCTTCCTGACGATTACGGCACGACTGAGCAGCCAGACCGCTCTTGACCAAAGCATCCAGTCCGAGGTTTACGAATTCACCTTTCATCAGCTTATTAATTTCCGTGCGAACCCGTTCCATGGACAAACCGCTGACTCTTGGCAATTGTTCAGTAATAGCAGCAAATACTTCCGCATCACAGGTTACACCCAACTGAGATATGAAACGGCAGGCGCGAAACATTCTGAGCGCATCTTCAGCAAACCTTTGCGAAGCTTGTCCAACGGTACGCAGTTCGCGATTTTTCAAATCTTCCAGACCGTTGAAACAATCAATCACCCTACCTTCGATATCCAAGGCAATCGCATTAATGGTAAAATCACGGCGGGCAAGATCCTCAGCCAAAGTTTCACAATACCAGACGCTTTCAGGCCTGTGCGCATCCTCGCCATAACTTTCACTGCGATAGGCAGCAACCTCGACGGAGTTATCATCGACCACTACCATCACAACACCGAAATTCTGGCCCAATTCTTCGACAACGCCAAAACCTTCGCGCTTGGCAACGGCAATAATTTCTTCCGGTTTGGCGTTAGTCACAACATCGAAGTCTTCTGGCTCTTTTTCTAGTAAAAGATCTCGTACAGCACCGCCGACAAGATAAGCATCGTAGCCGGCAGCCATTAGGGCCTTCAATATTTTATTGACATATTCAGGAATAGTAAAGTCCATAGCTGCCCCCTGTCTTAACTAATAGTAATATTAATGAATATTCGTCAAAGAAAAACTTATTCCTACCCATAACAATTATTCTTTTTTCTCTTACTGCTTTATACAAAAAAATAACCGCTGCTAAAGCAGCGGTCTGAAGCTTAACTACTGAATTTCACGAAAGAATTGATACCTGAACCTGGGCATACCATCGGTTTAACCATATCCTTGGGGTTAATAGCAACCTCAATAATGCATGGTTCGTTTTTGTCCAGGGCCTCACTAACAGCCGCAGCAAGTGCTTCAGGACTATCAACATGTTTGCCTTTAACGCCAAAAGCCTCGCCATACTTCACGAAATCAACATAGCCCGGCATCTCGCAAGACGTAAATCGTTTGTCAAAAAATACGGTCTGCAGCTGACGAATCATACCCAAGCCACTATTATTAAAGACAATCGAAATTATTGGCAGACAGTTGCTGGCAATAGTAAAGAGTTCTGAACCTGTCATCTTAAAGCCACCGTCACCCGAAATACTGATGACGCGACTTGTCGGACGTGCAAACTGAGCACCCATAGCCGCAGGTAAGCCAAAGCCCATTGTGCCAAGACCACCGGACGAAATCCACTGCCGTGCAAATTGGATTTTCAGATTCTGAGCAGCCCACATCTGATGCTGTCCGACATCTGTCGTAATAATGAAATCACGATCCTTCAAAACAGGATTCAAAGCCTTCAAAAATTTAGGAGCTTCCTCCTCGCCGCAATCCTCATCATTTGCAGGCCAGGCTGCTATCTTTTGCCACCAGTCACTGA
The DNA here is from genome assembly GCA_964439485.1 of uncultured Acidaminococcales bacterium. Classification (GTDB taxonomy): domain Bacteria; phylum Bacillota; class Negativicutes; order Acidaminococcales; family Acidaminococcaceae; genus RZYP01. Next base: position 15,103 of record CAYTOV010000007.1, read on the forward strand.
GATCTTTGCGCTCGCAAGCCTCCGCAAGCTTATTCAGCGTCATCTTCATGTCACCGGCAATACCTATTTCCGAATAAATATTTTTATCAAGCTCCGCCGGATCAATGTCCATATGCACAAAAGTTTTATGCGCTACATAGCTGCCGCGTTCACCAGTGACCCTGTCATTGAAGCGACTGCCAAAAGCAAGAATGAGATCTGCCTCTTTGACCGCATTATTAGCTTTTTCGTGCCCATGCATTCCGGTCATACCCAGAAACAAACCGCGATAAGCGCTGCAGGCACCCAAACCCATCAGCGTACTTACGACGGGGATTTGCAGTTTTTCAGCCAGGTCCATCGCATCATATTCTGTATTACTGTTAATTACGCCGCCGCCAATGAGCATTACTGGCCTTTGGGCAGAATTGATGGCTTCGACTGCTTTTTTAATTTTATTGCAATCAGGTTTTTCCGTTTCAATGGTCACAGGCTCTTCAGCAATATAATCCAGCATTGCCGTTTGTACATCACGCGGCACGTCAATAAGAACAGGGCCCGGCCTGCCTGTTTTAGCCAAGGCAAAAGCAAGCCTCATAGCCGTCGCCAATTGACTTGGATGTTTTACTAAAAAGTTATGTTTAGTTATCGGCATCGTTATACCGGTAATGTCAACTTCCTGAAAGGCATCATGTCCTATCATTTCTGTCGGTACCTGTCCTGTAATAGCAACGACCGGAATAGAATCCAGAAAAGCAGTCGCCAGGCCTGTGACCAAATTGGTAGCCCCTGGACCTGAAGTAGCAATGCAAACACCGACGCGGCCGCTCGCACGTGCGTAGCCATCAGCGGCATGGGCTGCTCCTTGCTCATGTGCAGTCAGGATATGTCTTATTTCTGATTCGCGCAACGCATCATAGAATGGTAGAATCGCACCTCCAGGGTAGCCAAACACAGTATTGACTCCTTGTTCAAGAAGGCACTGCACCATTAAATCCGCACCGGTTATTCGCATAGTATTCACTCCATTTCTTTCAAAATCTTTAGGCTAGTTCCTCAGCCACCAGACGTCCCATTTCCGAGGTTGATACTTTTGTCAGTCCCGGTCCCGCAAGATCCGGTGTACGATAGCCCTTCGCCAGCACACGGTCAACAGCGTCTTCAATGGCCAGTGCCGCAGCATCAGCGTTCAAGGAATATCTCAGCATCATTGCCGCTGACAAAATTGTTCCGAGAGGATTAGCAATGCCCATACCGGCGATGTCCGGTGCCGAGCCATGAATAGGTTCATACATACCAGTGCCGTCACCCAAGCTGGCTGAAGGCAGGAGACCAATAGAACCGGCAATGACTGAAGCCTCATCAGAAAGAATATCGCCAAAAATATTATTGGTTAAGATAACATCAAATTGTCCCGGGTTAAGCACAAGCTGCATAGCGCAGTTGTCGACGTAAAGATTGTTCAATTCTACTTCGGCATAATTTTTGTCATGCACCTCTGCCGTAATCTTGCGCCACATTCTGGAGGAAGCCAGAACATTTGCCTTGTCAACGGAAGTTACTTTGCCTTTACGTTTTTTAGCAGCTTCAAAAGCAAATTTGGCAATTCTTTCCACTTCCGGACGGCTGTAGATTTCGATATCGGAAGCAGTTTCCACGCCGTTTTCATCAAGCGCGGCTTCATTATGAGTACCGAAATAAATGCCGCCTGTCAATTCACGAACAATCAGGAGATCCGCATTTGCGACTCTTTCATCCTTCAAAGGAGAAAGATGAGAAACAAAACGGGAAACTTTGATTGGTCTGAGGTTGCAATAAAGGCCCAGAGCCTTACGAATACCGAGAAGTGCTTTCTCCGGTCTGAGCGTCGGTTCCACGTTATCCCATTTAGGTCCGCCTACTGCGCCGAGCAATACAGCGTCAGCCGCCTGAGCAGATTTCACGGTTGCTTCCGGAAGCGGATGCCCTGTGGCATCTATCGCCACACCACCAATTAACTGGCGGTCATACTCGAGCTCGATATTATATTTTTTGGCTGCAGCATCCAATACTTCAACAGCTGCTTCCACAATTTCTACACCAATGCCGTCACCTGGCAAGAGAGTTATTCGCATTCTTAGTTTGCTCCTTTTATATAATTGATTAAACCGCCGCAATCGGCGATCTTCTGCACAAATTCCGGAAGCGGTTTGGTATTGATCACAAGGCCCTTGTTCACAATTTTAATTTCGCCTTTAGTCAAATTCACTTCCAGCTCATCGCCGGCTTCAATTTTCTCTACTTCTTTACCTATCTCCAAAGCCGGCAAGCCAATATTGATCGCATTGCGATAAAAAATGCGGGCAAAACTATCAGCGATTATACATTGCACACCTTTGACCTTCAGAACCATAGGCGCATGTTCACGACTCGAACCGCAGCCGAAGTTTCTGCCGGCTACAATGATATCGCCTTTTTGCACATTGGGAGCAAAATTTAAATCGATATCTTCCATCGCATGTTCCGCGAGTTCTTCAAAATCAGCTATATTCAAATATCTGGCCGGAATAATAACATCGGTGTCAACATGATCACCATAACGCCATACTTTACTCATTTAATGACCTCCTCAGGGCTGGCAATCCTGCCCATAACCGCACTGGCCGCAGCTACATAAGGGCTTGCCAGATATACTTCACTGTCAACATGTCCCATGCGTCCGCGGAAATTACGATTAGTAGTAGATACTGCGCGCTCGCCATGAGCCAGAATCCCCATATAACCGCCAAGACATGGTCCGCAGGTCGGCGTACTGACAGCAACGCCTGCATCTATAAAGGTATCAATATAACCCAATTTCATTGCCTGTTGGTAAATTTCCTGCGTTGCCGGAATAATGATGCAGCGAACATGCGGATGAACTTTTTTACCTTTTAGTACTTCAGCAGCTTGCGCCAGATCCTCGAGTCTGCCATTGGTACAAGAGCCAATAACTGCCTGATCAATGACGATACCAGTTGACTCGCTTACCGGATGAACATTTTCCGGTAAATGCGGATAGGCTACAACAGGCACTAATTTATCAAGCTCAATAGTTATTTCACTGTCATAGACAGCATCAGCATCAGCTGTTACCGCCGCAAATTCACGTGTTACTCTGCCCTTCAGGAAAGCCAAAGTTTTTTCATCAACAGGGAAAATGCCATTCTTCGCGCCAGCCTCTATTGCCATATTGCAAATAGTAAAACGGTCAGACATTTCCAGTTCGCTGATACCTTCGCCGCAAAACTCCAGTGATTGATAGCGAGCACCATCAACACCGATCATGCCGATAAGGGTCAAAATGATATCTTTACCCTTGACATACTTAGGCAGCTTGCCTTTCAGCTCCACCTTAATGGCAGAAGGCACTTTGAACCAGGTAGTACCACTCGCCATGGCCGCCCCGACATCAGTCTGACCTACACCGGTTGCTAATGCGTTAAGAGCACCATAAGTACAAGTATGAGAATCTGCGCCAATGATTACCTCGCCAGGAGCAATCAGTCCAGCATCCGGCAATAATGCATGCTCAATACCCATGCGGCCAACCTCGAAATAGTTGGTAATCTCATGTTCGCGTGCGAAATCACGTAAACGTTTGCACATTTCAGCAGATTTGATATCCTTGCAGGGTGAGAAGTGGTCAGGCACCAGCGCAATTCTGTCTTTATCAAATACCGGTCTGCCGATTTTTTCAAATTCGTCAATAGCCGGTGGTCCTGTAATGTCATTTGCAAGAATCAAATCCAGCTGTGAAACAAGTAAATCACCAGCGGAAACACTATCTCTTCCAGAATGTTTCGCCAATATTTTTTCGGTCATCGTCATACCCATAACTATAATCCTCCTAAGATTGTACACTCAGGAACGCCTGCGGCAGGTCTTGTACCCGCCGCTCGTTCCATTAAAGTAATAACTATTTTTTCACCCAGGACATCATGCCGCGGAGTTCTGCGCCGACTTTTTCAATCGGATGATTAACTGCGCGTTTACGCATAGCATTGAAGGCTGGACGATTTGCCTGATTTTCCAAAAGCCATTTGTTGGCGAAGGTACCATCCTGAATTTCGGTAAGAACTTGGCGCATAGCTTTTTTGGTTTCGTCGGTAATAATGCGTTTACCGCTTACATAGTCTCCATACTCAGCTGTATCGCTGACAGAGTGGCGCATTTTAGCCATGCCGCCTTCATACATCAGGTCAACAATTAATTTCATTTCGTGCATGCATTCAAAGTAAGCGCTTTCTGGTTCATAACCTGCTTCAACAAGTGTTTCGAAGCCAGCAGTGATCAAAGCTGTAACGCCGCCGCAGAGAACAGCTTGTTCGCCGAAAAGATCGGTTTCCGTTTCTTCACGGAAGGTTGTAGCAAGAACACCTGCACGTGTACCGCCAATACCTTTAGCATAGGCAAGACCAAGATCATAAGCTCTGCCGGTTGCATCCTGATGAACAGCAATCAAACAAGGTACGCCCTGGCCTTCGGTGAAGACACGACGAACAAGGTGTCCAGGTCCTTTAGGAGCAACCATGAATACGTCTACGTCTGCAGGCGGAATGATTTGGTCAAAATGAATATTAAAACCATGTGCAAATGCAAGAGCCATACCAGGTCTCAGGTTGGGAGCAACATCTTTTTTATAGGTAGATGCTTGCTTTTCATCAGGAATAAGCATCATAACAATATCTGCCTCAATTGTAGCTTCCGCAGCCGTCATAACGCGTAAGCCTGCAGCTTCAGCTTTTGCCCAGGATTTACTTCCTTCATACAAACCAACAACTACATTGGCACCGCTATCCTTTAAGTTCAAGGCATGTGCATGACCTTGGCTGCCATAACCAATAATTGCGACAGTTTTGTCTTTCATCATGTCCCAGTTAGCGTCTTTGTCATAGTACATTTTTACCATTTTCATTCTCTCCTTTGATTTTAGAAAATTTATCAAACTTAAAGCCCTTCCAAGCGGTCCTCTTATCAGAACTAAGTTTACCCTGAATAACCTGCCTTAAATAACGGTACAGTTTTTGCGTACGTTGGCTTCATCAACAACCTTCGGCCAAGTATACCGTGATTTTTCCACGGTCAAAGCCTCATCGCCACGTCCCAAAGCAATTGCTCCAGTCTGTACCATTTCAATAATGCCATATGGCCTCATCACATCAACAAAAGCATGCAATTTATCATTAACACCGGTAATTAAAAAAGTTAATGAGTCCCCTGTAACATCGATGGCATGAGCACGAAACACGTCGGCCAATTTCAGTATTTCCAGCTTTTTGTCACCGGCTTTCACTTTGACTAAAGCCATACTGCGTTTAGTACTGGCATTTGGTGGCAATACTTTTATCGCCTCAACTTCAACTAATTTTGCTAGCTGCTTGCACACCTGATCAACCGTCGAAATATCAGCTTTCATGGTGACTGTCATCCTGGAAAATTCAGGATTTTGCGTAATACCGACGGCCAGGCTGTCAATATTAAAACCACGACGGGAGAATAAGCCTGCTACACGCATTAAAACACCCGGCTGATTTCTTACTACTATTGAAATGACTTGTTCCATAGCTCTTACCTCCTTTTTTGATAACAGGGTATAAAAAAGCCCCCATCTGTCTACAGACAGATAGGGGCGATGGCAAACCGCGGTACCACCCTACTTTGACCTCATTGTCCCGGTGCTTTTTCCGGACGCTTTAACGCAGCGATCTGCGCCGGCACCTACTTGATTTCGGAGCCGAAGTTCACGGGTGAGTTTCACTCTAGGGTTTCCCTACGGCTTGCACCAACCGCCGCTTCTCTGTTAGGAAAGCTCCTCAGCTTTATTCCCGGTCATTACTTTTATCATTTTTCCACTGAACATAAATGTATTTTGTGGATGCTATTTTTACATTATGACAGTTTCACAGACCCCTGTCAAGCTTTTTTGTATCTTTTTATATTACTTTATTCCTTTTTATGTCCTTTACAGGCGCAATATTGTTTACATTGCACTCATAAACAACCGTGGCTTGCTTTTTTTTAGATACTTTTAGTTATCTTTTTTACAGTTTTTGCGATATTTTTCTAAAAAGCTGGACTAATGCCGTAAAATATTTTATCCTATAAGTTATATAAAAACATATTTATCTGAGGTGCAATGATGCGTTTGTTAAAAGAAAAAATTAAAAACGAAGGAATTGTCCTTAACAATTCTATTCTAAAGGTTGACGCCTTCCTTAATCATCAGATCGATCCGGAACTAATGATGGAATTAGGCCGTGAATTCAGCAAAAGGTTTGCTGACAAAGAAGTAACAAAAATTTTGACGGTAGAATCTTCCGGTATAGCAGTCGCGCTGACAACTGCTTTGTTTTTTCATGTTCCTGTTGTCTTTGCCCGCAAGCAAAAACCTTCTACAATGAATGAGAATTTATATAGTACGAAAGTTTTTTCTTTCACCAAAAATGTAACCAACAATGTGTCAGTTTCCAAAAAATTCTTACCGCCAGGTGAAAACATCCTTATATTGGACGATTTTTTGGCTAACGGAGAAGCTGCTATGGGTCTCGTTGACCTTGTCCATCAAGCAGGCAGCAACGTTGTCGGCATCGGCATCGTTATTGAAAAATCTTTCCAGCCAGGTCGCAATCGCTTAATTGAAGCTGGCTACCAGGTTGAATCTCTGGCCCGCATTAAAGCTTTTGAAAAGGGGCAAATCGTTTTTGCCGATGATGACGAATAATTTTTACATAAAAATTGCCGGTGGCTTTAAGGCCACCGGCTTTTTTATTTGTATTATTATAATTTTACCAAGTTAGCTTGCGTTATGCCGTCGATTCCCTGCAACAGGTTCAGGGTTTCTTTAGATATTTCAGAATCAACGGACATGAACATCATAGCGCGGCCTTCTTTATTGTTTCTGCTGACTTGCATGTTCGCTATGTTTACACGACCAGCGCCAAGCAAAGTACCAATCTGACCGATCATGCCAGGTTTATCCTGATTACGAGCCACCAACATGTATTTTGCAGGTGATACATCAAATTCATAGCCATTGATTTCAACTATACGGATTTCATTTTGTCCGAGCACAGTGCCGCTGACTGTGAAAACGCCGTCCTTACCGCTGATTTTCAAAGTGATCATGCTGAATCTCTTCTCATTGGTGGTCATTTTGCTTTCCAGTACATCAACACCTCGTCCGGAAGCAGCTAAAGCAGCATTAACGTAGTTGACGCGTTCTTTCAGGATTGGCTCAAACAAGCCTTTCAATATGGCGCGCGTAATCATCTCTGTTTCCATTTCCGCAACTTCGCCCTGATAAATAACCTCTACCTTTTCTACCACAGCTTTTTCCATCTGATAATAGAATTTGCCTAAGTATTCACCAAGCTGCAGGTAACTTTTCATATCTTCCAGATCCTGTGGATGCAACGTTGGCAGATTAACTGCATTGGCTACCATCTCACCTTTCAACGCACTTAATACCTCACTGGCTATAGTCACACCTACATTGTCCTGTGCTTCGTCTGTACCGGCTCCAATATGCGGTGTCAAAACACATTGCGGCAATTGAATCAAAGGAGAAACAGCATGTGGCTCGTCCTTCAATACGTCGATACCTGCACTGGCTACTTTTCCCTCTTTGATTGCTGCAAACAAATCTTCCTCATTGATCAAGCCGCCGCGCGCACAATTTATAATGCGCACACCTTTTTTGCAAAGAGCAAGTTCCTTCTTCGTAATAATATTGATTGTTTCCTCAGTTTTTGGTGTATGAATGGTAATAATGTCTGCTCTCTTCAGCAACTCTTCCAAGGTTTCGCATTTTTCCACACCAAATTTCTTGAATCTGGCATCTGTAATATAGGGATCGTAAGCTATGACCTTCATGCCAAAAGCTTGCATCCTGGTTGTAACCAGCGCGCCAATACGACCCAAGCCAATGATGCCAAGCGTCTTATGAAGCATTTCTGAACCTCTGAGACCCGTTCTGCCCCATTCCCCAGCCATCAGCAAGTTGTGTCCTTTAACCATATTACGTGCTGAAGCCAACATTAGTCCTATAGTTAGCTCACAGGCAGAAACAATGTTTGATTCCGGCGTATTAACAACGATAATACCGCGTTTGGTTGCGCCTTCCATATCAATGTTATCGACGCCATTGCCGGCACGGCCTACAACCTTTAGTCTTGTGGCTCTTTTATACAATTCCTCATCAACTTTTGTCACACTGCGTACGATCATAGCATCATACTGATCTATGACATCAAGAAGTTCTTCTCGTTTTATCTCTCTGTACACAACAACTTCCACTCCGGGAGCATTTTGCAGCAATTCAATACCCTTATCAGCAATTTTTTCAGTAACGATAATCTTCATGTCAATTCCTCCTAAATATAAAAATAAAACTCTCGTGCTTGATCATTACAAAGATCAAGGACGAGAGTCTATACTCACGTGGTGCCACCTTTTTTCACCACAGGCATAATTAGCCTGCAGCCTCATCTTCGATATATCGGTCGAACCCGAACAGGTTGCTACCCCTGCCATCTCCGGAGTGGATTCAATCTAATACCAGTCCGGCTCGCACTAAACGCCGGCTCTCTGAACTTGGTTTTCGATTTACTTGTCTCTTTCATCAACTGCAAAATATGTAATTCTCAAGCATATGACTTATTTTACTTCTCATTCCAAGCCTTGTCAAGGCAACGCAACAAAAAAATGTGCCACTAATTTAACACTTTATTGTAATTATTACGTTTTTTCCAGTATTTTTGAAAACACATTAACAAGTTCTTTTGCCCTTCGCGTAAAATATCCACCGTAAAAACATACTAAATCTACAAATTGCACTAGTATCCTCAGATAGATGTGATATAATCGA
>CAYTOV010000007.1:24068-29345 GCA_964439485.1 uncultured Acidaminococcales bacterium
AAAGAAGTCGCTTTAATACAGATGCAAAGGCCTATGCAAGTCCATCTTATCTATCGTGAATTGTTGACCCCCTCCGGTTTTTGCACCAACTTTGTTCAATCACGTCTTTACAAGATTCACCAATTTCTTTTTAACCTCGTTACTGAAGGCATTGAAGAAGGTTGCATAATATCCAGTGTACAACCTACTTACGTAGCTTTTACCATAGAGAGCATTATCGTATTTTTCTTTTTAACCCAAAACTTTGTCCGCGAATTGGGTTCTTTTTCTAAAGATAATGAGCATGAATATCTGGAAAATGCCCTCAATTCCTATCTCGCCTCTATAACAAAATAATATACGAACGACAAAAAGCCTTCACTTTGTTTTTCAACAAAGTGAAGGCTTTTTATCGTTTCAATCCCGCGGCGGTGTGAAGACCAACTGTTTTTTCATGTTGACTAAAGCCCGCATCGCCAAGGCATAACCTTCAAAGCCCAGACCACAGATTTGTCCTTTGCAAGCGGCAGCCGTAACAGATTTATGCCTGAACTCTTCTCTTCCATGGATATTACTGATGTGCACTTCGATGGCAGGCAGTTTGACAGCTTTTAATGCATCCAATAGAGCTATGCTATAGTGCGTATAAGCCGCAGGATTAATCACAATGCCATCAGCCTCACCATAAGCATCTTGAATAAATGAAACTAATTCGCCTTCGCAATTACTTTGTTTGATTTCCGCTTCAACACCAAGTTCCTGCGCTGAGGCCTTAATAAACTGACAAAGCGCAACATAGTCATCAGATCCATAAATTGCGTTCTCCCTTACGCCCAGCATATTAATATTAGGGCCGTTTAAAACCAGGATTTTCATTTTTCCACCTTCTTCAAAAGATTTAGTATTTCGTTAACTAAAGGCTCCGGTTCCCCATTATTGCAAAAGGCAAAGTCTTTGTATTTTTGGTACAGAGCCAAACGTTCTTCGTACAATTCAAAAATACGTTGGCGCCCTGCCATCAGTAAGGGCCTGCTCGCAACATCTACCTCAGCACAAATTAACTCCGGACTGCGATCAATAAAGATGATTATGCCATTTGCTTTTAATAGCTCCATGTTCTCCGGTCTTTTGACGACGCCGCCGCCGGTTGCTATAACCAAGTCTCTCGCAGCTGCCAGTTTCTTGATGGTTCTGGTCTCTGCGTCACGGAAATTTTCTTCGCTCACCGCAAATAATTCCTTAATAGTTGTGCCTTCCCACTTTTCCAGCAAATGGTCGGCATCACAAAAATTCCGGCCCAATTTTGCCGCCAAAATTTTGCCTATTGTTGTTTTGCCGCTGCCGGGCATTCCAATTAATACGATATTTTTCATTGCTGTTCACCGCTGATTTTTTCAGCAATCTTCACAATTATCTTATCTTCGATTTTGCGCTGCAGCCAGATTGCTTCCGCAGCTACTGCCTGTGCCACCAGCATCAATAGTCCATTAGCGGCCTTTTTGCCTTCTTCACGGGCATAACACAAAAAAACGGTTTCGACAGGATTATAGATTAAATCAACAGCAGCAGCAAACTTAGCAACAACTTCACGGGCTACCGGTGAGGCTTTTACATTGGGAAACATACCTACCGGTGTGCAATTTATCAAAATATCTCCACTTTGGCCAGCGAACGTCACATAATCGCAGAATTGCATGGGAACGGTCAATTGCATTGCCAGTAAATCCGTTGCAGCTTGCTGTGGATTACGTGAGACAACAAGAATGTCGCCTGCACCATTATCACTCAAATACTGCAGAACAGCCCTGGCAGCTCCGCCAGCTCCTAGAACAGCAACCTTTTTATTCTTTACTTCTATGCCGTTATGGCTCAGCAAAAAGCCAAAACCATAATAATCAGTATTGTACCCTTTGGTTTCACCATCTTGAAAAGAAACCGTGTTTACCGCGCCTATTGACGCAGCTTCTTTTGTTAAACCGTCCAAATAAGGAATGACTGCCGTTTTGTAAGGGATGGTAACATTCATTCCATCCAAATCATCTTTTGCTTGCGCAAGAAAAAACGGTAATTTTTCTCTTTCAACCTCAAGCAAGGAATAATCTCCCTCGATATTCAATTCTTGAAATATTAAATTATGTATTTTTGGCGAAAGACTATGTCCCAGTTTTTCTCCCAACAGAGCAAATCTTACCACAGCGGCGCCCCCAGCCTTAAGAATTTCTTTGCACAAATATCCTTATATTTTATCACCGACATAGTTTCCCAATACTTTGCAGTAGGTGCTGGTGTTTTCAATTTCTGCTAAAGCTTTCTTAACATTTGCATCATGCAGATTACCACTGACATCAATATGGAAAAAATATTCCCACGGCGTACCTTCAATAGGCCTGGACTCAATATTCAGCATGTTTAAACCGTTATGATAAAAATTGCCAAGCATATTATACAAGGAACCCGGTTCGTGTTTTAGAGAAACAACAAGCGTTATTTTATCAGCATTAGGAATTTCCTGCATTTCGCTCGCAATAACAAAAAAACGCGTGTAATTATTGGTATTAGCATTAATATTGCTGGCAAGAATTTCCAAACCATATAGTTCCGCAGCCTGTCTGCCGGCTACCGCAGCCATATAATCGGTTTTCCTGATGCTGACAAGTTCAGCTCCTTTGGCGGTATTAAAATATGGTATTTGTGCCATCTTAGGATACTGTTTGAAAAAGGGGCGGCACTGCGCAAAGCCTTGTGGATGGGAATAAACCTCTGTAATTTTGTCAAGCGAAGTTCCCGGATAAGCAAGCAAGTTATGCTCTATTTTCACGCATTTTTCGCCAACAATATGGCAGTCGTAGCGACGCACCAGGTCATAAACCTCAGTAATGCCGCCAGTAGAAGAATTTTCGATAGGCAACAAACCATAGGCAACCTCGCCTTCTTTCACTGCCTGAGCAACGTCTTCAAACAAGGTATAATTATGTTCTTCAACCTGGGCACCCGCGAAATATTTTTGCAAAGCAAGATGACTATAAGCTCCCGGAACCCCTTGGTAACCAACAACTATTTTTTCACCATGCGACGCAGCAATAGCTTTTGGAGGAAGTTCGCTTTGCAAATACTCTTCCTCCTGGCGGCAGCTTATATCAATAATCTGAGCCATAATTTTTCGCAGGCCATCAGCATAGGCAGAATTCTGAACACGCTTTTTACAGTTGTCCAAAACGATAGCTTCACGCGCTTTATCTCTTACCGGCAGTTTTTCTTCCTTCTTATATTCCGCAACTTCATGCACGGCATTCATGCGTTCTTCGAAAAGCTTCGCTATTTCGGCATCAATTTTATCGATTTTTTCACGTATTTCTGCTAAGTTGAGTTTTTCCATTATTTCACCATCAATTTCATATCAGACATTAAAAGCATATCTAAAACTATCCAGGCAGCAACACCTTCAATAACCGGCACCGCCCTCTGCACGATACAGGGATCATGACGACCGGCAATCTGCAGCGTTGTATTTTCGCCTTTGGCCAGATTCACGGTTGTCTGTTGGCTGCCAATAGAAGGAGTTGGCTTGATGCCAACCTTAAATACCACAGGCATGCCATTGGTAATACCGCCGAGTATGCCGCCATTATTATTTGTTTTGGTCCTGACAACCCCTTCTTCCAAATAAAGCGGATCATTAGCTTCGGAACCCCGCATAGCTGTCAGCGCGAAACCGGCACCGAATTCAAGTCCTTTTACTGCAGGTACAGAAAAAAGTGCATGGGCTAATCTGCTTTCAACAGAATCAAAAAAAGGCGAACCAATGCCTGCCGGTAAACCGAGAACCATACACTCGATGCTGCCCCCGACAGAGTCAGACTGTTCGCGCACGTTCAGAATCAAATCCTGCATCTTTTTGCCTTGTTCGTCAGCAAGCACGGCCATAGTTTTTAATTTCAGAGAGTCTAAAGTTGCGGCACTTTCGCCAAGAGGATTAAAGAGCGAGTCCTTTATGCCATAAATATCAGCAATATGTGCCCCTACCTTGATGCCCTGAAGTTCCAGAATCTGTTTGGACAACGCACCGATAAAAACCAGTGGTGCTGTCAGTCGGCCGGAAAAATGTCCGCCACCGCGGTAATCATTAAAACCGTGGTATTTGATTTTGCCAGAGTAATCGGCGTGTCCAGGGCGCATTACATCCTTCAGCAGGCTATAATCACCAGAACGGGTATCACTGTTTGCAATAAGAGCGCAAAGAGGAGTTCCCGTTGTTTTGCCTTCAAAAACTCCGCTCTGAATAACAAACTCGTCCTTCTCTTGCCTCGGTGTTGACATGAGATTTTGTCCAGGAGCTCTTCTTTTCATTTCTTGTGAAATCATAGCAAGATCAAGCGTCATGCCCGGTGGCAATCCATCAATAACCAGGCCGATAGCTGCCCCATGCGATTCACCGAAAATCGTCATTTTTATTCTCTCACCATGTATACCGCTCATAAATTGCCCTCTCCCCTTTACATATGCCATTACAAATCATTATCATCATTAACTCTAGCTGCGCACTGCCATTGCCGCTACCTTTTTAACTTGCAGGCTTTGCGCGTTTTAATACCAACAAGCCCACTACAGCCGAGATAAGGGAACCAGCAGCAATACCTATTTTGGCTGAATCCGCGGCAGATGTGCCGGCGAAGACCAACGTCGTCATAAAAATAGCAATTGTAAATCCGATGCCGGCAATGATACCAGCGCCAAAAATATGCATCCAGGTAACGCCACTTGGTGGTGATGCTATTTTAAGAAATGCTGTCAGCCTGGCCATAAAATAGATGCCTAAAGGCTTGCCAATAAATAAGCCAACAAAAACACCCATGCTGACCGGCGAAAATACTTCCGTTTCAGCAGAAAAAGCAATGCCGGCATTAACGAATGCAAAAAATGGCAAAACCAGATAATGCACAAAAGAATGCAAGCCTGTCTCCATCTTAGTCAATGGTGTTAAAGCTCTTTCAGATAACCGTCCTATCGTAAAGATTGATTCTTTAGCATTATCATCAATCAAAGTATTGACCGTTGTCGTTTCATGCGTAATTAGCTTTTTAAAATGCACACGGGAGCGTTTCAAATACTCTTCAAAAGCTACCTTTGGTTTTACAGGTATTGTCATAGCCGCCAAAACACCGGCAATAGTCGGATGGATGCCGGATTTGGCAACAGCAATCCAGACCAGAACGGACAAAACTGTGTAAACAAAAGTAGAACGCACACCGGCTTTATTTAATAAATACATAAAGACCAAAAGGCCAATCGCAGCAAACG
>CAYTOV010000008.1:0-10081 GCA_964439485.1 uncultured Acidaminococcales bacterium
CAGTGAAAAAAGTCATGCAGTGCGGAGACAAATTATTGGAGTTTGAAGTGGTGCGCAGCAGAAGGCGTACGATTGCCATTGCGGTCGAGTCATCGGCAAGTGTAGTAGTCAGGGCGCCCATGACGCTGCCGGCACAGAAAATTTTAGAAATAGTGGAGCAGAAGGCTGATTGGATTAATAACAAGCTTGCTTTCTGGCAAAAAGCGCAGGACGAAAAACTTGAGCGAGAAAACGTACAGGGTAAAAGTTTGCTTTATCTTGGCCAATATTATTCTTTGCAGCTCGAAGTAATACCGGGCTTAAAGAAGGACAGTGTCAGGTTGGAAGCTGAAAAAATTATCGTTCAAACTGGTGATGCGAAGCCAGAACGCATTGAAAAGGCTTTAAATAAGTGGTATCGGGAAAGAGCACAGGAGCTGATTACGCAAAGGGTGCTATATTATGGAAGATTTTTTGACGGCAAGCCTTCGGCAGTGCAGATCAAAGAACAGAAAAAGCGCTGGGGCAGTTGTACTTATAATAACAAACTGCTTTTTAACTGGCGCTGCATCATGGCCAGGCGAGAAGCCTTGGACTACGTCGTAGTGCATGAAATGTCCCACATGGTGCAAAAAAACCATTCACCAGCTTTTTGGCAGATAGTGGAGACAATTATGCCGGCATACAAACTGGAGAAAAAATGGCTGAAAGAGAACGTAATAAATATGGATTTGTAATACTGAGTTGTTACAAATAACCATTTTTGTGATACAATATCATAGTATTAATGCATTAATTTTGTTTGGAGGAATGAGCATGCTTGATATGAAATTTGTCAGGGAAAATCCTGAGCTTGTGGAAAAAGCCATGAAAAATCGCAATATGGATATGAACCTGGACGAGTTTTTGACTTTAGAAAAACAACGTAGGGAAATCCTACAGCAGGTTGAGACTTTAAAGAGCGAGCGTAATAGCGTCTCTCAGGAAATAAGCAAAATGAAAAAAAGCGGCGAAAATGCCGATGATAAAATTCTTGCTATGCGTGCCCTTGGTGAAAAAATTTCCGAGGACGACAAAGAGCTTAAAGAAATTGAACAAAAACTCAAAGATATTCTTCTGACAATTCCCAACATGCCGGCAGATGATGTGCCAGTTGGTAAGGATGACAGTGATAATCCGATAGTTCGCAAATGGGGAGAACCGACAAAATTAAGTTTCGAGCCTAAAGCACACTGGGATATTGGTGAAGCTCTTGGCATTCTTGATTTTGAACGTGCTGCCAAAGTAACCGGCGCCAGATTTACCTTCTACAAGGGTTTGGGCTCCCGTCTGGAACGTGCTGTTTATAACTTTATGCTGAATGTTCACACTGAGGAACATGGCTATACGGAAATTTTCCCACCATACATTGTAAATAAAGACAGTATGCTGGGAACCGGTCAATTGCCAAAATTCGCGGAAGATATGTTTAAATTGGAAGGCCTTGACTATTATCTGATTCCAACTGCCGAGGTGCCTGTAACCAATTATCACCGCGGTGAAATTATGAGCGCAGATCAACTTCCTATTTGTTATGCAGCTTACAGCGCCTGTTTCCGTGCTGAGGCAGGTTCCGCTGGCCGTGACACCCGTGGTCTTATCCGCCAGCATCAATTTAACAAGGTTGAACTGGTTAAATTCACGAAACCGGAAGAATCCTGGACTGAGCTTGATAAATTAACAAGCGATGCGGAAGACATCCTGAAACGTTTGGAACTGCCGTACCGAGTTGTTCGTCTTTGCACCGGTGACATAGGTTTCAGCTCTGCCACAACCTATGACCTCGAAGTATGGCTGCCGGCAGCAAACTGTTACCGCGAAATTTCTTCCTGTTCCAACTTCCTTGATTTCCAGGCAAGAAGAGCAGATATCAAATTCCGCCGCGACGCCAAATCGAAACCGGAATACGTACATACGCTTAATGGTTCCGGCTTAGCTGTAGGCCGTACAGTCTGTGCTATCATCGAAAATTACCAACAGGCTGATGGTTCTGTTGTTATTCCGAAAGCATTGCGCCCATATATGGGTTGTGATGTCATTACAGCTCCTAAAAAATAGTAAAAATTAATCATGATTAGTCCGCTGCACAAAATAGTTGCAGCGGATTTTTTATTTTTTTTTATACCTGCGATAAGCATATTTGCCACATTTTTTTTACGAACCACTATATATTGTGGTCTGACTTCTAAGCTGCAAATGAATAATCGGCAGATTTTGGCGTATTACGCGATATTACGGCAAATTTTAGCGTATTTTGTAGTTTTTTGAAGGTTTCCTTCAAACTCCTCAAAAATTATGCCTTTTCCTCACTTTTCCTCTTGTACTTTTTCATATTTGTGGTAAAATCATATAGGTGAATTAACACTGACACAAGGGGAGAGTGGATATGAAAAGACAGCCTTTTTTTCAACTGACACAGAGCGCTGTGGAACAATTAGCGGCAAATTTTGATACACCTTTGTTGGTTTTGTCTTTAGAACAGATAGAAAGAAATTATCGTTTTTTAAAGACGAATTTGCCAAGGGTTAAGTTTTATTATGCAATGAAGGCAAACCCGGATATGCGCATTTTGGAAAAGATGGCTGAGATGGGTGCGAGTTTTGATGTTGCATCTGACGGTGAAATAAAAACGCTTGCTGGTTTAGGTATTGATGGCGAACGTATGATATATGCTAATCCAATAAAAACTAAGGCTGGTTTGAAAGCTTGTAATTATGCCGGTGTAAATAAAATGACTTTTGATAACATAGCTGAAGTAGAGAAGATGGCTAAGGCCTGTCCTGGTGCCACTGTACTTCTGCGTTTCCGTATTGATAATTCTTCTGCTCATGTTGACCTTAATAAAAAATTCGGCGCAGCACGTCAAGATGCTGTAGCTTTGCTGAAGGCTGCGCAAGATGCGGGCCTAGATGCTGCGGGCATTTGCTTCCACGTCGGCAGTCAGGTGATGTTTGCTGACCCTTACTTGCATGCACTTGATATTTCTCGTGAAATATTTGAAGAAGCCAAGGCAGCTGGACTCAATTTGCGCATACTGGACATCGGCGGCGGTTTTCCAATACCGGAGCCGAAAGTCAACTTCAATCTGCAGGAAATTCTTGGTCAGGTAAATGCACGTCTTGATGAAGATTTTGCCAATGTGGAAATTTGGGCAGAACCTGGTCGTTTTATCTGCGGTACTGCCATGAATCTGATTACCAGTGTCATCGGCGTTAATGAGCGCAACGGACAAATTTGGTATTTCCTGGATGATGGTCTTTATGGTACTTTTTCAGGTGTAATTTTTGACCAATGGGATTACAAGTTGATCAGCTTTAAAGAAGGCGATGATGAAATTGAAGCTACTTTCGCCGGACCTAGCTGTGACTCCTTGGATATCATGTTCCGCGGCAGGATGACTGTGCCTTTGGAAGTCGGCGATTTACTGCTTGTGCCGGCTTGTGGAGCTTACAGCTCAGCTTCAGCGACTGTTTTTAATGGTTTCCGTAAAACCCAGATTGTGATTTGGGAAGATGTCAAAGTAGAATTCGGTCTGGAAGAAGCTTTGGCTGCTGCAGTTTAATAAAACACTCAAACCGTAGGCTTTTTTGCCTGCGGTTTTTTTATATATTTTAAAGAAGGGTTTTTCTTATCCTTGGCGAAATCAAACAAATGGGAAATTAACAAATTTTTTTAGTAGCGGGAGGTATATCATGAGTGTTCCAATAGCTGTCTGGATTGCCGCCGGGTTGGGTGCGGCTGGCATTAAGATTTACATGGATATGCGGGATGTTAAACAGATCGTGGAAAATGCCCAAGCACGTTATGAAGATGAAAAGTACAATTATTATCAAACACAGAAGGCTTTGTTGCCTTTGCTCTTATTAGCAGGGAATCTTAAGCTTGAGTTGTGGCAGAGTTTTGAACGTATAGCAGATGCACTGGAACAAATTGATAATTTGCCGCGACAATTTAAATATATGACTTTTGAAACTTTCCGCATGGGAAAACCGGAAAGGGATTCTTTGCGGGACACAGCAAAAGTAGTGGATGCAATTATGAAAGGCGGCCTGGCTGATGTGGGCAGTGGTGTTTTGACTGCTCTTGCTTTGTATAGCGGAACTATGACACATAAATTTGAAGATAACGATGTAATAAAGTTGCCTGGTTTCCCACAGTGCGAAAAGGGCACTACGATTTTAGAAGCGTTGTCTACTCACCAGATTAAAGTACCTGCTGCCGGCAATGTTGCGGAAACTTCTGTTTTGAATGCTATCCTTGGCGTTCCTGCGGTAATACAAGATTTTGGCATAGATAAATTAGCCAAAAACGATAAGGATGCTGCCATGAAACTCAAAGATAAGATAGATAAGCACTCCATGCAATTGGCGGATGTTGTCGGTAAGATGCAGCGTATTCTTATTACTGTGGAAAGATTGCTTAATTATATCCAAAAGCTTAACGATGACTATCTGGCGCAAATGGATAAAGTGGAGCAGGTTTTACTGGAGAAAAAAGATTATGAAAAATTCACGTCTGAGGAAAAAACAGCAGTTGTCTATGCGGCTTTTCTCGTCAAGACTTTGAAGGCTATGACCAGAATCGACATTTTGCTTAAACGTGGTAATTTGTATGTGTTCAATACGATGGACATCCGTGAAGTAATTGACCAGGCCAAGATTCTTTTCCCAGAAGAAGAACTGACACCGGGAACCAAAGCCTAAAAAACATAATAAGCCGGGACTTACGCAGCAGACGCTTTCATTGGCGATTTGCAGCGTGAGCCCCGGTTTTTGCTATCTGTTTGATGCAGTTGTTACAGAGAGGTTTCTTGTGATAAAATGTACAGATAGTATGAAGATAGAAAAGGAGAACTTCCTTGAAAATAAAAAAACCTCTTTGTGAGGCAGTTTTTAACTATGAAAAGGAAAAAGTCTATCCGCTGCATACACCTGGCCACAAGGGCGGCAGAGGTATGGATAAGTCGTTGTTGGCTGCTCTCGGCAAACGCGCAGCAGCCATAGATGTTTCCTTAATGTCGGAACTTGATGATCTACATTGCCCAGAAGGCTGCCTGCGAGAAGCACAGGAACTGGCGGCGGAACTTTATGGCAGTGACCGGTGTTTTTTTGCAGTAAATGGTACTACTGGTGCCATTCATGCTATGTTGATCAGTGCGCTTAAACCGGGCGAAAAAGTGCTTATACCGCGTAATGCTCATCGAGCAGTAGCCGGAGCACTAGTGATTGGCGGTCTTGAGGCTGTTTTTTTGCCGCCTGAGTATGATGAATCTTTTGGTATCAATACTCAAATTACGGCAGAAGCTGTCGCCAAGGCACTTACCTCTGATCCTAACATCAAAGCCGTTTTGATAACCAGCCCGAACTACTATGGAATGGCAGCCGATTTAAAAGCGATAGCGGAAATTGCTCATAGTCGGGGTGCAGTTTTGCTGGTGGATGAAGCTCACGGAGCGCATCTAGGCTTTTCTGAAGCTTTACCGTCTTCCGCTTTGCAATGCGGGGCAGATGCCTGTGCTCAGAGCACCCACAAAACACTTGGCGCTTTGACCCAGTGTTCCGTGCTGCATGTCCAAGGAGAGAGAATTGACGTGCAAAGAGTCGCGGCTGCTATGAGTTTATTAACTACTACCAGCCCTAATTATCTTTTAATGGCCTCATTAGATGCAGCCAGAGCACAATTGGCAGAGAAGGGTGCGGAGATGGCTGAAGCCGCTTTGGCGGTTGCGGAAAGGCTGCGCGAGTCTTTGCGGAGTGTTGAGGGTCTCGACATTCTTGATTCAAGTGTTTTAGCACGCAGTGAAGTTGCTGCTTTTGACGGTACCAAAGTAACAGTCAATGTTGCCGGCTTAGGTATAACGGGCATTGAAGCAGGCAATATCTTGCGGGAAAATGGTTTGGCTGTGGAATTGGTTGACCGTAATAACGTTCTTTTCCTACTGACTTATGCTGATGATAATGAGGAAATAAACAGCATAATTAACAAAATAACAGAGATTTTTCAGAAGATAAAAAACCAAAATAAACCGATACTGCCACCATCGGCAAATTGTGAGCTGCCGGTAGCACAACAAGTTTTGCCACCGCGTCAAGCTTTTTATGCTGAGGCTGAAGAAATTGCTTTTTGTGCGGCAGTCGGACGGATAAGCGCTGAACAAATCAGTTTTTATCCGCCGGGGATACCGGTAATTATTCCGGGAGAAATGGTGACTAAAGAGATTTTAAATTATTGTCAAAGGATGCTGGCGCTGGGTTTGCCAGTCAGCGGGCCACGTGATGGTACTTTGGCGAAAATTCAGGTGGTGAAGCAATGAAACAAGGTTTATTTATAACTTTTGAGGGTGCTGATGGCACCGGTAAAACAACGCAAATTGCAAAAATTGCTTCAGGGATGCGCGAACAAGGATATGAGGTTGTCTGTACCCGCGAACCTGGCGGTACTAAGGCCGCTGAAAGAATTCGTGAGTTGGTTCTGGATGCGGAATTGGCTATCAGCCATAAGACAGAAACGCTTCTTTATCTGGCAGCACGGGCTGACCATATAGCGCAATTGATCAAGCCTGCCTTACAGGCTGGTAAGATTGTCCTTTGTGACCGTTTCAGTGATTCGACTTTTGTTTACCAAGGCAGCGGCCGTGGTGTCGAACTTGAGACACTGAGGATGCTAGACGACTTTGCAACAAGCAGTTTGCATCCTGATTTGACCATTTTACTGGACGGTGAGCCGGAAGAACTGGCAATCCGCAGAAATGCACGCGGCGTCGTTGACAGGTTTGAACTCGAAGGACTGGCCTTTCAGAAGAAGATACGTGAAGCTTTCCTGGCGTTAGCAGCCAGCGAACCCGCACGTATTCATGTAATTGATGCGCTGCAGCCGGAAGAAAAGGTTACGGAAGAAATATTAGCTGATTTGCAGAAGCTTTTGGTAAAATAATACTGCAGGATAACTTAATTTCTACTATAATGGAAGGAAATGGACAGGAGCAGTTACAATGTGGGAAAATGTACAAGGACATGAACAGAATAAGCATTTTTTACAGCAACTGCTGCTAGCCGGCAAAAGAACGCCGTCTTTATTGTTTTTGGGTCCGAGTGGTATCGGGAAAAAAACATTGGCTGCAGCCTTTGCCAAAGATTTTCTTTGCAGGTCAGAGAACCTGCCTTGCAGTGGGTGTCCATCTTGCCATGCCTTTAATGCCAAAGGACATCCTGATTTCCTGCTAGTGGAGCAAAGTGCGCCCGGCAAGGAAATCGTTATCGACCAGATCAAGGAAGTCGCCAGGCAGGCTGTGTTTGCACCAAATTTGTCCGAACATAAGGTTTGCATCATAGATGCGGCAGATTACATGAACGCGACTGCCGCGAACAGTTTGTTGAAATTATTGGAGGAACCGCCGCGGTTCTGGCTTTTCATTCTGATTGCCAATACAGCGGCCAGACTTTTGCCGACCATCCGCTCGCGGGTGATTCAGCTGCGTTTTGATGCTCTGCCCGCAGAAATTATTGAAGCCGTTTTAAAAAAAGAAGGCGCTCAGACCGACGAAGCTGTTACTCTGGCACATCTTGCCGATGGCTCAATCGGGTCGGCGCTCAATATGCTGAAAAGTAATACCATGGATTGCCGCAATAGAGCTTTGACTGTTTTGGAACAGCTGCCGACAAAAAGGCCGCTGCAGCTGACGGCGCAATATTCGTGGCCGGAGAAAACAACCGGCGAAAATGGTCTGACTTTACTGGAAATGATGTTGTTTATATTGCGTGATGCTCTGTTATGCAAAGAAGGCATGACTGGCAACGCTTATAATATAGATGTTTTGCCACGCATTGAAAAATGTTTCGCTGATTGGCATTCAGCAAAAATAAAGAATATAATAAAGATTGTTCAGGAAAGTTACATGGCAATAGCCGCTAATGCTTCCGGTAAGGTAGTATGGGAAGCTATGCTGGTAAGAATGAACATGATCCTGAAGGAGGATTAATTATGCCGACAGTAGTAGGTATTAGATTTAAAAAAGCAGGGAAAATATATTATTTTGATCCTGAAAAAACTGGGGTACAAAAAGACGATTTTGCCATTGTGGAAACAGCACGTGGCATGGAGTACGGCGAAGTTGTTGCCGGCGTAAGAGAAGTGGATGAAAAGGAAATCATTGCTCCACTGAAGCCAGTTTTGCGTAAAGCGACCAAAGCCGATCAAGATAAGGTTGCCGAAAATGAGCTGCGCGAAAAAGAAGCCTTTAATATCTGCGAACGCAAAATTAAAGCGCATGAATTACCGATGCATTTGATTGATGTCGAGTTTACTTTCGATGTTAACAAGATTATTTTTTATTTTACGGCAGAAGGCCGTATAGATTTCCGCGAACTGGTCAAAGATTTGGCCGCTGTTTTCCGTACGCGCATTGAACTGCGTCAGATCGGTGTGCGCGACGAAGCTAAAATGCTGGGTGGTATAGGCTGCTGTGGCCGTCCTTTGTGCTGCGCTACTTTTCTCGGCGATTTTGAGCCGGTTTCCATCCGTATGGCAAAAGATCAGAAATTATCGCTTAACCCGGCCAAAATTTCCGGTATCTGCGGTCGTTTGATGTGCTGCCTCAAATATGAAAATTATTTGTACTGCGGCAAAGAATGCAATTGCCAACGTGACAGAGAAGTAGTACCGAAGCAAGGTTCTATGGTAATAACACCATTAGGCGAAGGCAAAGTAGTGCGTGTGAACCGCAATGACAAGACTGCCTCTGTGCAGCTGACACCTGACAACGTTATTCAGGTTTCCTGGGATGAAATCGTGGAAGCCAATCAGGCAGATATCTAAGCTATGACAACGGTAAAGACTACGGAACGTCTCGATTCTTTGCCAGGCTGCGGCTATAAGATTTGGCAGTGCAGCAAGGAGTTTTGTTTTACGACAGACGCGGTATTTCTGGCTGCTTTCCCTTACCTTGTAAAAAGAGCCAGAGTGATGGAACTGGGAGCCGGTACGGGAGCAATCAGCCTGCTGCTGGCAGCACGTGGCGCGGCCAAGGTTACCGGTATAGATTGCAATGAGCATGTAGTTGAACTTATGCAGCGCAGCATCGCGGAGAATAAGCTGGAAGGGCATGTGCAGGCCGTTTTAGGTGACATCCGGGATTTAAAGGGAGCATTTGTTTCCGAAAGTTTTGACTTGGTTGCTGCTAATCCTCCGTATCGTAACAGCGGTAAGATGAGACAGGTAGGCAAGTCTGCCTGTCATGAAGTGACGGCTAATTTGGAAGACTTTTTTAAAGCAGCGGCTTTTCTGGTCAAATACAGAGGCCGTTTTGCTATTGTTCAGCTACCGGAACGTTTCACCGAGTGTCTGGTTTTGGCTGCAAAATACGGCATGGAATTAAAGAAACTGCAATGGGTGCATTCCTTTGCTAATAAGTCTGCATGGGTTTTCCTGGCAGAATTCGTTAAAGGCGGCGCACCTGGTCTTGAGGTGTTGGAACCTCTTATAATGTATAATGCTGACGGCAGTTACAGTAAACAGACTTTGGCCTGTTACGGTCTGACGGAGGAGGAAAAAGAGCAATGACACAGGAAGAATTGGGTATCCTGTATTTGTGCGCGACGCCGATAGGCAATCTCAAAGACATGACTGAGCGTGCTCTTGAGACTCTTCGGGAAGCAGATGTGATCGCAGCCGAGGACACAAGGCACACCAGACAGCTTTTGACGCATTTTGGTATTCACGGGCATCTAGTGAGTTACCATGAACATAACAAGGAAAAACAGGGACCTGTTTTAATAGAAAAACTTTTGGCTGGTCAGCAGGTGACGCTGGTTAGTGACGCTGGATTTCCAGGTATCGCTGATCCTGGCGAGCACTTGGCCAAACTGGCAATAGAAGCAGGTATTCGGGTTGTACCGATACCTGGTGCTAATGCTGCGCTTTGTGCTTTGATTGCGTCAGGACTGCCTTCTTCACCTTTCTTTTTTGGGGGATTTTTACCAAAAAGCAAGAAAAATCGGCTTGAGCAATTGAAGCTTTGGCAAAAAATACCTGCCACGATAGTGCTTTACGAAGCGCCTCACCGTGT
>CAYTOV010000008.1:10181-19566 GCA_964439485.1 uncultured Acidaminococcales bacterium
CTGCAATTAGTTGCGAAAGAAAACAAAGTTCCCAAGCGGGAGTTATACAATAGATTAATCTTAGCTGAAGAAGGGGAAACAGAATGACAAAACCAAGTTTTTACATTACAACTCCTATTTACTATCCAAGTGACAATTTACACATAGGTCATGCCTATTGCACAACGATTGCTGACAGTATTGCCCGTTATCGCCGTGCAGCAGGCTATGATGTTCTGTTCCTGACCGGCAGTGATGAGCATGGGCAGAAAATACAGCGCAAAGCCGAAGAAAAAGGGGTAACACCTATTCAATATGTAGACGCTATTGTTGCTAATTTCAAGCTTTTGTGGGAAAAATTAGGCATCAGCAATGATGATTTCATCAGAACCAGTGAAAAGCGCCACGAAAAAGTTGTTCAGGAAATTATGCAGAAAATTTATGATCAAGGTGACATTTACAAGAAAAATTATGAAGGCTTGTATTGCGTGCCTTGTGAATCTTATTGGTTGGAACGTCAGTTGGTCGATGGCAAATGTCCTGACTGCGGCCGCCCGGTAGAGAAGATGCAGGAGGAAAGCTATTTCTTCAAACTATCCAAATATCAGGACCGCTTGCTGGAATATATTGAGCAAAATCCTGATTTTATCCAACCTGTATCCCGTCGCAACGAAATGATTAATTTCATTAAACAAGGCCTGGAGGATCTTTGCGTTACCAGAACAACTTTTGACTGGGGCATTAAAGTCCCATTTGATGATAAGCATGTTGTTTACGTTTGGTTTGACGCTCTGCTGAATTATTTTACAGGCGCTGGTTATAGTTCTGACGAGGAAAAATTCAAGAAGTTCTGGCCGGCTGATATTCATCTGGTAGGCAAAGAAATTGTCCGTTTCCACTCGATCATCTGGCCGATTATGCTGATGGCAATGGGCGCAGAACTGCCTAAACAGGTTTATGGTCACGGCTGGCTCGTTGTCGAAGGCGATAAGATGTCCAAATCCAAGGGCAATGTTATCGATCCTTTGGGTTTGATTGACGAATTCGGTGCCGATGCTATCAGATACTTCCTGCTGCGTGAAATAAATCTTGGCAGCGATGGCAATTTCTCCCGCGATGCGTTGATTACTCGCATTAATGCCGATCTTGCTAATGACCTTGGCAATTTACTGCATCGTACGGTCAGCATGATTGAGAAGTATCACGGCGGCAAAATTCATAAAACTGTTGTGTCGGAAGCAGTTGATAATGAACTGATTACAATGGCCGGTGAAACAGTTGAGAATTACAAAAAAGCCATGGATAAAATGGAAATCAATGCGGCAATTAAGGGCATATGGGGTTTAATCAGCCGTACCAATAAATACATCGATGAAACAGCTCCCTGGCTGCTAGCTAAGGATGAAGCAAAGGCTGCGAGATTAGAAGCCGTTATGTATAATCTGGCGGAGGTATTGAGAATAGTTGCTATCCTTATTACACCTTTTGTCCCGCGTACAAGTCCAAAAATTTATACCCAGCTTGGTCTTGCAGTCCCTGCACAGTTTATGCTGGCTGACGCTGCCTGGGGTGGCTTGGCAGACGGTACAATCGTCCAGAAGGGCGAGCCGATCTATCCGCGCATTGAGATTAATGAAGAAGGCGTTACTGTAACTGCCGCTACGAAAAAAACGGCTGCACCGGCGCCGGCAGCAGCAAAGGCTGTCGAACAGCCTAAGCAGGAAGAAAAAGAAGAAATTTCTATTGACGATTTTGCTAAAATAGATTTGCGTGTTGCAACAATCTTGACGGCAGAGAGAGTGCCAAAAACAGATAAGTTAATGAAGCTTTCTGTAAAGATCGGCGACGAAGAACGCATTATAGTATCCGGTATCGCGCAGCATTATACGGAAGAACAGCTGGTTGGCAGAAATGTGATTGTGATAGCCAACCTGAAAGCTGCAAAACTGCGTGGCATTGAGTCCAGAGGCATGCTGCTCGCGGCTTCCGACGGTCAAGGAAACCTTATTTTGGCTGATGCGCCTGGTATTGCTTCCGGTAGTAAGGTGAAATAAATGTCTGCAAAAGTTTTTGATTCTCATGCCCATATGGATTGTGAGCATTTTGATGCTGACAGAGAAGAAGTATTTGCACGATTAGGTCAAGAGATTGCCGGCATGATTAATCCTGGCTGTGATAACGAAACCTCATTGAAGGCCATTACTTATGCGGAAACTTATGATTTTGTCTATGCCGCCATTGGCTGGCATCCGCAGGAAGTCCTGCGCATGAAGGATGAGGACCTGAAAAAGCTAGAGGAATGGTCGCAGCATCCGAAAGTGGTCGCGATTGGTGAAATCGGACTGGACTATTATTATGATGATTCTGCGCCGCGAGACCTGCAAAAGAAACGTTTCATCGAACAGCTTGAATTGGCAAGAAAAGTTGATTTACCTGTTATTATCCATGACAGGGATGCTCATGGCGATATGCTTGATATTTTTCACAGTGAAGGCAAGGGTCTGCGTGGTGTATTTCACTGTTACTCAGGATCAGTGGAAACGGCTAAAGAACTGCTGAAAATGGGCTTTTATCTGGGGTTCGGCGGCAGCTCGACTTTTAAGAATGCTGAGAAGGTACGGAGCGTTTTGAAGTACGTGCCGGAGGACAGAATTTTGTTCGAAACCGATTCACCTTACCTGACTCCTGTTCCTTACAGAGGCAAAAGAAACAACCCTGCTTTGACTTTGTTAGTGGCCCAGAACGCAGCGCTGGTGCGGGATACAGACGTTGATGCACTGATTGAAAAAAGCACGGAAAATGTCAAAAAACTCTTCCAAAAAATTATCTGACAGTTACAAAACCAACCGCAGAATTGTCCAATTCTGCGGTTTTTGTAACGTTTCCATCTTAAGCCTTTTGTCAAAGTTTGACATTATAAAAATTCACATGATATAATTCATTGAATTTTTAAAGGAGGGTTACGATGGAACAAAAAACTATCTTACACCGTCCCTATAAAATGCTTGCCTTAGGGTTATTTCTGATCTTGACCTTGTGCTTACTTGGTTTTGTCGCTGCCAAAAAACAGATTTCCATTTTGGTAGATGACAACGTGGTAACACTTGAAACCAGAGCAATGGATCCCAAAAGTGCATTAAAGGAAGCCGGCATCATGCTGGCGGATAATGATGGCTATTTCGTAGTGAATAAAAAAAGGTTGGAAGAAGGTTCGACAATTGAGGTAGTACGTGCCATGCCTGTTAAGGTATGGGTTGCCGGCGAATCAACAGAGTATTCAATCGGCCGCGGAACAGTAAAAGAGGTATTGCAAGCATTAGACATTGATTATAGGGACTGTACCGTTTATCCGTCCTTGGACGCTAAACCGGTACCTGGCATGGAAATCAACATACTGGATTCTGATACCAGAATCGAAGAAGAAAAGCGTTCAATTCCATTTGTCGTTGAGCGAAGACAGGATTCACATCTTACGCTTGGCGAAGAGAAGACATTAGCAGCTGGCCAGAACGGTGAGAAGATTATCACCGTTAGCTATACTAATATCGACGGAAAAATGGTCAAACGCGAACTAGGGGAAACAATAACAGTGGAACCGCAGTCGGAAATTGTTGCAGTAGGAACAAATAAGACTGTAGAGACTTCGAGGGGAAATGTTAGCTATCGTATGGTGAAAACCATGGAAGCAACAGCGTATACTGCTGCTGACGGGGATGGTAATGGGATTACTTCTATAGGTTTGACGGCAAAGCATGGTATAATTGCTGTTGACCCTCATGTTATTCCATATGGGACAAGGGTATATATTCCGGGGTATGGTTTTGCGGTTGCTGGTGATACCGGCGGCGCTATAATCGGTAATCGTATAGATTTATTCATGGACAGTTATCACGACGCTATCAGCTTCGGTCGTCGTAATGTGGAAATGTACATTCTGGAGTAGCTGTAAAAGGGGCGAACAGATTGCTGAAAGAAGTATTGGTTGTTGAAGGCAAAATGGATACTGTTGCTATAAAAAAAGCACTTGATGCCGAAACAATTGAGACAGGAGGCTTTACACTTGCTCCTTATACGCTGAAAAAGATTCAGTCAGCTTATGAGAAACGTGGGATTATTATCCTTACGGATCCAGATGGTGCGGGCGAGCGGATCAGAAGATTTCTGACAGAAAGGTTTCCCAGGGCAGGTCAGGCTTTTGTGCCTAAGCTTTATGCAACGGCTAATAATGATGTCGGCATAGAACAGGCCTCCCCTGAGGCAATCAGGCAAGCCCTTGCCAAGGTTCGTTTTCACGAATTCGAGCCCCGGTTTGAATTTTCTAACCGGGACTTGTTTATTTATAAGCTTTCAGGTTCGGTGGATGCGGCAGAGCGCCGTGACAAGATCGGTGCAATTTTGGGCATAGGTTATGCCAATGCCAAACAGTTTTTGGTGAGGTTAAATAATTATGGCGTGACCCGGGCAGAATTTCTGGCCGCAGTTGCGCAAACAGAGGTATAAAATGGAACAACCGGTTATTGCGAAAAGGGAAGTCACAGCACATATTCTGAAAACGTTCAATTTGCGTGCTGATAAAAGATTGGGACAGAACTTTTTGGTGGATGAGCAAATTGTTAATCAAATAATTGCAGCCGCAGAGTTAGCAGCTGAGGATACAGTTCTGGAAGTCGGCCCTGGCATTGGTACGCTTACCCAGGCTTTGGCTGAAACCGGCGCCCACGTTGTGGCAGTGGAGCTTGATCGCAGACTGCTGCCTGTTTTAGGCAAGACGCTGGCTGGTTACGATAATATCGATATTATTAATGAAGATATTTTGAAGCTTGATATCAGGAAGGCTGTACCGCAGGAAAATTTCAAAGTTGTTGCTAATCTTCCCTACTATATTACTACGCCGATAATTTTCAACTTACTGGAACAGAAGCTGCCGATGGAACGTCTGGTCGCCATGGTCCAGAAAGAGGTTGCAGAGCGTATGGTTGCGAAACCTGGTGGTAAGGATTATGGGGCGCTTTCAGTGGCTATTCAGTACTACACAGAGCCGGCAATTGCTTTTATGGTACCGCCTGCTTCTTTTGTGCCGCCGCCTTCTGTCGATTCGGCAGTCATCGTCTGCAAACGCAGACAAGAACCGCCGGTGCAGATCGTGGATGAGAAGCTGTTTTTCCGTGTAGTGAAGGCATCTTTTTCTGTAAGAAGGAAGATGCTGAGCAATGCTTTGAAAAATATGGGCATTGATAGCGAACAGACAGCAGCTTGGCTGACACTGGCAGGCATCGACGGTAAAAGGCGTGGAGAGACTCTTTCGTTGGAAGAGTTTGCTGCTTTGACCAATACGTTTGAAAAAATAAGCAAATAAATAAATAAAAATAAAGGACGCAAATTCCGTTGTTCGGATTTGCGTCCTTTATTTTTGGTCTTCAGTTGTCAGTGCCTCCATGGATCAGTGCACCAGGTAGAAATGCGTATTGATTAATGCTGCAAAGAATTTTTTAAATGTCATGTAAATTCCTCCCTAAACTATCTTATGAGCTGAGTATAGCACAGTGGATATTATTTGTCCAGCATGGACTAAAAACGTCCCTACAGTAGTAACAAACCCGGAAAATAGCATAGCTGCCGCGTTTTTTAGAAAAACTGCGGCAGCCATGAAAAAAATATTTTTATATTTTTAAATTTATTTTTACATTTTCTCGTCTTTCTTTTTAAGTGCGGGAATGTTTGTAAAACCTTTACCCATAACATCGGTAACGTCATGGATAACCATAAAGGCAGTCGGATCTATATTACTGACGATTCTTTTGATTTGGGCAAGCTGGGTAAGTTTGGCAACCACCAAAAGAACTTCTCTGGGCTGGTGGGTAAAAGCTCCTTCTCCGTGCAGAAAGGTTACGCCACGGCCAACGATCTTAATGATTTCCTGCGCAATGGCCGGTGATTGATTACTGATGATGATGATGTTCTTTTTGTAGTCAAAGCCATCGGTAAAAGTGTTGGCGATTTTGAAACTGATGAAGGAAGCGAGTAAAGTATATAGGGCTGGTTCGAGGCCAAAAAGAAAGGCAGCTATGCTCATCAGAATAATATTGATGATGAATCCTGGTGTGCTGATGGCAACACTGTAGTACTTGTTGAAGATTGCTCCTATAATGTCTGTGCCGCCGCTGCTGCTGCCGACACGGTAAAGGAAAGCAGCACCAATACCATTCAAGGTGCCGCCGACGATACAGGAAAATAACGTATCATGGATAGGCGCCAGAGGCACGAGAAAGCTGAAAAAATCAAGTGAGAAAGAATAGGCGAGCATTCCGAATACTGCTTTCAGCGGATAGGAGTGGTCCATGTAGCGATAAGCCAGAAAGAATAAAGGAATATTGATCAGAATGGTCATGAGACCCATCGGAAAACCGAACAAATAGTAGAGCATGACAGCTATACCGCCAATGCCGCCACTCAATAGCTGATGGGGAATGTAAAAGGCATTGACTGCTATGCCCATCAAAATGCAGCCTATCGCCGTCATCAGGTTATAGATAAGATGTTTTCGCATGTGAGGAGAACCTCCCTTAGCATTTCTAGGGATATTCTAACATACTACGCCCAAAAGAAAAGGTGTAAATTGTTTGCCAGCCAAAAATACGTATGAATTTATTAATAATCTGAAAAAATTTCGTATTTTTTTCTTGCCACTGAGAGGACAGAAGGATAAAATGTATTGTATAATTGAATGTAAGTATTCATTATTCAAAAATCTTTTAGCAGGAGTAGGGCTATGTTGGAAAAGGCCTTTGCCAAAATAAATCTGGGGCTGGATATAGTAGGGAAGCGGCCCGATGGTTATCACGAAGTTAATATGGTTATGCAGAGTATTGCGCTTGCTGACGAAATTGAGCTCTTACCGGCAGAGAAAATCAGTGTTACAACTGACAAAGCAGACATTCCGGATGGCCAGGAGAATCTTGCCTGGAAGGCTGCTATGCTCATGGCAGAAAAATATGGCCAGAATCCGAACGTTCAGATTCGCATACGCAAAAAGATTTTTTCTGCAGCTGGTCTGGCAGGTGGCAGTGCCGACGCAGCGGCCGTATTAAGAGGCTTGAACCGGTTTTGGCAGTTGGGACTAAGCGCAGAGGAACTGGAAGCGTTGGCGGCTGAACTCGGTTCTGATGTACCGTTTTGCGTAAGAGGCGGTACGGCAGCGGCAACCGGACGCGGCGAAATATTGGAACCTCTTGCTGACATGCCGGAAACCTGGCTTGTTCTTGCGAAACCCAGAGTTTCTGTTTCAACAGCCTGGGCCTACCAAAATTTTAGAAATGAAGATGTGACTGCAAGACCGAATATTACTGCGATGAAAACGGCTATTAAGAGCTCTGACAAGCAGGGTATTATTGCCTGCATGGGCAATGTTCTGGAAAGTGTTACTTGTAAGGCTTATGCGGAAATCGATGCCATTAAGGAAATAATGCTGGCAAATGGTGCTGAAATAAGTCTGATGTCCGGCAGTGGACCGACGGTTTTTTGCTTTGTTGATTCTGAAGATCGCGGTAAGCATATCGCGGCAGTTCTGAGGGAAAACTTTGCTATTGATATAGAGTTGACGAAAACCTTGAGGAGGAATGTTCTATGAGCGGTCACTTGAGTCCCATTAAGTTGGATAGTTACAAACCATTGCGTGAACTTGTCTGTGAAAAAATTCGCCAGGCTATTACTACCGGCATTTTCAAACCAGGCGAGAGGTTAATGGAAATTCAGTTGGCCGAAGAGATGGGGGTAAGCAGGACTCCGGTCCGTGAAGCCATCCGCAAATTGGAACTTGAAGGTTTTGTTGTCATGATTCCCCGCCGCGGTACTTATGTAGCGGATATTTCCATCAAGGATATTACTGAAGTCTATGAAATCAGGACAGCGCTGGATGTATTGGCAGCAGGACTCGCAGCAGAACGTATCAGTGATGAAGAACTCGAGGAAATGCAGCGTTTGCTTGTAGAGATAGGACAGCACATTGAAGAAGGTAATATTGATAAAATTGTCGAGACAGATACGGCTTTCCATGATGTGCTTTATCAAGCAAGCCGCAATGAAAGACTTGTCAACATTATCAGTAACCTGCGTGAACAGATCACAACTTTACGTGGCCGTTCCATGCATTATCCAGGCCGTCTCACCAATACATTGGAAGAGCATAGAGCGATAGTCGACAGCATGGCGCAGCGCGATGTGGAAAAAGCCCAAAAGGCTGTGCGCGACCATATGGAGAATGCTGAGCATACTTTGCTGAAAGCAATTGAAGAATCAAGAGATATCTGATATTTGGGAGGGCAACCTTATAAGATGTACGATGCCATAATTTTAGCAGGCGGTGCCTGTCCCTGGTTGAAGAAATTGTCTGGTACGGAATATCGGGCGGTAGCCATGTTAGACGGGCGACCGCTTGTTTCCTATATTATTGACGCCCTTCAAGCCTGCGATGCTATCGATAAGATAACTATTTCAGGCACGCAAAGGGAGCTTGCCGGGATTGATCTGCCGGCTGGTGTGCAGGTTGTTGAGGCAAGTGGCACGATGCTTGATAATACGCTGGCTGCCATTAGAGCTACTAATGCCACTAAGCCGGTTTTGTTCGTTACAGACGATGTACCATTATTGACAGCGGAAGCTGTTACTGATTTTCTGCAAAAAGTTAAAGATCAGGATGCAGATGTTTTTTATCCTATTATTCCGAAAAGTGCATGCTTGCGTGATTTCCCAGCAGGGAAACGAACTTATGTCACTTTTAAGGACGGTATTTTTACGGGCGGTAATATTTTGCTTGTCAATCCTGAAGTAGTGGCAAACTGCAAGGGAGTGGCTGAACAGGTTTTTGCCAAAAGAAAGTACCCTTGGAAGCTATGCAGCTGGCTGGGGTGGTCTTTTGTTTTGAAATTTTTGCTGCACAGGTTAGAAGTGAAGGACGTGGAAGCACGCGCCTCACAATTACTCGGGTTTCGCGGCAAGGCGATAATAACGGAATTTGCCGAAATCGGCATGGATGTCGATAAAGAAGCCGACTGGCATTTGATAGAGACTTGCCTGTGTTCGGAAGCAGGCGGGCATAAATAGAAGAGGTGTGTTGTAGTATGGGTAAAGTAAAACGAATAGAACGTGTGGCAGCCCTGACCAAGGAGTTAGTCGATCATCCTTATGAGCTTTATTCTTTTACTGATTTCTGCGAAAGGTTTGATGTGGCTAAATCAACTTTGAGTGAAGATGTGCAGGCGATTAAGAATGGTTTGGTTGCTTATGACCTTGGCACAATTGAAACTTTGGCAGGTGCGGCCGGTGGCGTACGCTTTATTCCTTATCATTCCAGGGCTTCAGATTCTGAATTTCTGAAAGCATTGGCTGAGAGGATGGCAGAACCGGAACG
>CAYTOV010000008.1:19666-28310 GCA_964439485.1 uncultured Acidaminococcales bacterium
GAGCTGGCAAGTGAAGTTGGCGCCGTAGTAGTGGGAACTGGCTTTCTGATTGCGACCAGGGAACCTGAAAATAAAATGGTTGAAGATTATTTTTCGCTCTTTGTTTTAAACGGGATTGATGATAAAACCAGAAAAACTGATATAAGACCCAACTGTTGAACGGGGAGTGAAATAGCAACATGGAAAAAGATGCCGTAACCTTAAAAGATGTCCAGGAGGCTGCGAAACGACTGGCGTCAGTTGTACATAAGACACCTCTGGAGAGTAATCATACTTTTAGTACTATTGCCGGTCATGAAGTTCTGTTGAAACTGGAAAATATGCAGAGAACAGGTTCCTTCAAGGTGCGTGGTGCATCTAACTGCATTCAGACACTTTCGCCGGAGAAAAAGGCTTGCGGTGTTATTACTGCGTC
Source organism: uncultured Acidaminococcales bacterium (assembly GCA_964439485.1). Classification (GTDB taxonomy): domain Bacteria; phylum Bacillota; class Negativicutes; order Acidaminococcales; family Acidaminococcaceae; genus RZYP01. The sequence continues at coordinate 20,082 of CAYTOV010000008.1, forward strand.
CGCAGGAAATCATGCTCAGGGCGTTGCGCTTGGTGCATCCAAGGCTGGTATTAAATCCACTATTGTCATGCCGGAGGGAGCCCCTCTGGCTAAGATAGAGGCAACACGAGGCTATGGTGCCGAAGTGGTACTGGCGGGTTCGGTTTACGACGAAGCTTTTGCAGAGGCAGTGAGGATACAGAAGGAAACTGGTGCGACGTTTGTCCACGCCTATGATAATCCGGCAGTGATTGCCGGACAGGGAACTATTGGCCTCGAGATATTGGAACAATGTCCGGATATCAAGGCGATTGTCGTTCCGGTCGGCGGCGGAGGCCTGCTTGCAGGTGTCGCTGCTGCAGTTAAAGCTACAGCTCCGCACGTTAAGGTTTACGGCGTACAGGCGACCGGAGCACCGGCAATGTACTTATCCAAGCATGCCGGCAAATGGGTGGAAACCCCGGAAGCACATACAATTGCTGATGGTATTGCAGTTAAGCAGCCTGGCAAAATTACCTTTCAGTTGATACAGAAATATGTTGACGACATCGTTGTTGTCAAAGATGATGATATTGCGGCAACTATTTTGTTATTGATGGAACGCGCCAAGATGATAGCCGAAGGTGCCGGTGCAATTTCGCTGGCAGGTATTCTTCACGGCAGCCTGCCGAATGTCGGTAAAACAGCAGCCGTAATTTCCGGCGGTAATATTGACGTTAATATGATTTCCCGTGTAATTGAAAACGGTCTCGTGAAATCAGGCCGTCGCATCAAGCTTGTTACGCATCTGACCGACAGGCCGGGTGAGCTTTTGAAATTCATATCATTTATCAAAGAGAATCGTGCGAATATCATCTTTATCCACCATGAACATGCAGGCAGAAATTTGCCGATTGGACAAACACAAGTGGAGATGGATCTGGAAACGCGTGACCATGCACATGGCGAGATAATCATCGCTGCTTTGCGCAGGGCTGGGTATCGCGTGGAACTCATTTAGTGATCAAAGATAGGGGAGACTTTTTATGGCAAAAATGGCAGCAGTAATTTTAGCCGCTGGTAAAGGCACAAGGATGCGTTCCAGGTTACCGAAGGTCCTGCACAAGGTTGGTGGGAAACCGATGCTGGAACATGTTATGGCAGCGGCTGAAACAGCTGGAGCAGATAAATCAATAGTTGTTGTTGGTTTTGAATCTGAGCAGGTGGCAGAGTTTGTCGGTACGCGTGCCGAAATAGCCGTGCAGGCCGAGCAGCTTGGCACTGGCCATGCAGTTATGCAGAGTGCAGATCTACTGAAGGATTTTGCTGGAACGGTCATGATTATCTGCGGTGACACACCGCTTTTGGATGGTTGTGAATTGAAGAAATTCTATGTGGAACATCAGGCTTCAGGCGCAGCGGCGACTGTACTTACAGCTATTTTGGATAATCCTACAGGCTATGGACGCATTCTGCGTGATTGTAACGGTCATGTAATTGGCATTGTTGAGGAAAAGGATGCAACGATGTCACAAAAAAATATCTGCGAAATAAACACTGGCATCTATTGTATCGAGGCTCCGCTTCTATTTGAAGCTTTGTCTGGACTCACTTGCGATAACGCCCAGGGTGAATATTATTTGACCGATGTTTTGGGCAAACTGAACGAGATGGGTAAGTTTGTTGGCGGAGTAATTACTGCCGACAGCGATATGATCATGGGTATTAATTCCCGCCGTCAATTAGCTGATGCTGAAACAATTATGCATACGCGTATTCTTGATAAGCTGATGGACCAGGGTGTTACCATTATGGATCCCGCCAGCACTTTTATTGAAGGTACTGTGGAAATTGGTCAGGATAGCATCATCTATCCTTTTACCTGGCTGGAGGGTTCAACTAAGATTGGCACTGAAAGCATTATCGGGCCGAATGTTCGTCTGACGAATGTGGTTGTCGGCAATGCAACTAACCTGCAATTTGTTTATGGACATGATTGTGTTGTCGGCAGCGGCGTAACAGTTGGTCCTTATGTCCATCTGCGTCCTGATACCGTAATCAGTGATGAAGTAAAAATCGGTAACTTCGTTGAGGTCAAGAATTCTAATATTGGCCGCGGCTCTAAATTACCGCATCTTTCTTACATTGGTGACAGTGATATTGGCGAACGTGTCAATATGGGCTGTGGTACTATTACCGTTAATTATGATGGCAAGAAAAAACATCGGACAGTTGTCGAAGACGACGCTTTTGTGGGCTGCAACAGCAATCTTGTAGCACCGGTAACTGTTGGTGCGGGCTCTTACATAGGGGCCGGTTCAACAGTGACGAAGGATGTTCCGCCTGATGATTTGGGCGTGGCACGTGCCAGACAGACTAATATCAAAGGATGGGCAGCTAAATATCGCAATAGTTGATTTCTTACTTGCGAGTAAAAGGTTGTCGTTGTATACTAAAAAGAAAAAACTTTAATCTGTAAAGAATTAAACATTGGAGGTATTTTGTAATGTTGGAAGACAACGCCAAAGCGTTAAGGATTTTTTCAGGGAATGCCAATCCGGATTTAGCGCGTGAAATTGCGGCTTACTTGGGAACAAGCGTTGGTGACGCTGCTATCAACCGTTTTAATAACGGTGAAGTCCAGGTTATGATAAATGAGAGTGTACGCGGAAAAGATATTTTTATCGTGCAGCCTACCTGCGGACCGATAGTAAATGACAATGTCATGGAACTGTTGATCATGGCAGATGCCTTTAAGCGTGCATCTGCAAAGCATATTACGGCCGTTGTACCTTATTACGGTTATGCTCGTCAGGACCGCAAAGCTCGTGGTCGTGAACCTATTACGGCCAAGCTGATGGCAGATCTTCTGACTACCGCCGGTGTTACCCGTGTTGTGACTATTGATTTGCACGCAGCACAAATACAAGGTTTCTTTAACATTCCTGTTGACCATATGCCAGGCGGACCTATTCTGGCTGACTATATTAAAGAAAAAAATCTGGAAAATCCTGTCGTTGTTTCTCCTGATCTCGGTGGTGTAAGCAGAGCAAGGTTGATTGCCAACAAGCTGAATTGCAGCATCGCGATTATTGATAAACGCCGCCCGGAGCCTGGTGTTGCCGAAGTTATGAACCTGATTGGTTCTGTTGAAGGTAAAACAGCAATTATGGTTGATGATATGGTTGATACAGCTGGTTCTTTGACTGAAGGCGCACGTGCCTTGATGAAGTTTGGTGCTAAAGCAGTCTATGCTTGCTGCACACATCCGGTTCTGACTGAGCCGGCAATTTCGAGAATTGAAGAATCCAACATAACGGAACTCATTGTTACTAATACAATTCCATTGCCTCCTGAAAAAAGGCACCCAAAAATTAAAGTTTTATCTGTAGCACCTATTTTGGCAGAAACAATTTTACGTATCTATAATGAGCTGTCTGTAAGTCAGTTATTCGAAGATTAGAATCAGAAAATGCTTATCCTTTTTTGGATAAGCATTTTGGTATTTTTGCTTAATGAAGGAGAAAAAGTGTGAAAGTTGCCTGGTTATTGGGGATGGTAGCAGTCTTCTGCCTGCTTTTATTGGGGTTGGGCTATCACGGCAAAATTAAAAAGCGGTTGGCGTTGCTGGGATCTTGTTTTGGTATTATTATGGGATCCGGGCTGCTTTTGCTCGCTGTTTTGCCGGGTGACAGTTTCTACGGACCAGTACTGGCGGCAGGTCATACTAACCAAAAAGTAGTGGCTTTGACTTTTGATGATGGCCCTTATTCGCCTTATACAGAAAAAATTCTTGCGGTGTTGAAGGAAAAGAATGTGCATGCCACTTTTTTCATTGTAGGCGAAAATGCGCTTGCTCATCCTGAACTCGTTCGTGAGATAAAGGCTGATGGGCATTTGATTGGTACACATACGCAGCATCATAAAGATCTGCTGAGATTGGATAAACAGGAAGTTCACGATGAAATGGCCATGGGTGTTGAGAGCCTTCGCAAAATAACAGGCGAGTCGCCTAAGTTTATCAGACCACCACATGGTTTTAAAGATTACGAAGTTATAGAACAGGCTGAACGCTTAGGCCTTAAGGTAGTTAACTGGGATATTATTCCGCGGGATTGGACTAATCCCGGAACGCAAAAAATTGTCAGCCGGGTTATCGAAAATATCAAACCGGGTTCTGTCATTTTGCTGCATGATGGCGACAGCCCGGCAAATAAAGGGTCACGTGAACAGACCGTACAAGCTTTGCCTGAGATTATTGACCAATTGCGTGGTGAGGGCTACAGCTTTGTGACAGTTGAAGAACTACAGGCAAAATAAAGCAGGAAGGAATAAGCAATGAAATTAATAGTAGGACTTGGCAATGTCGGGAAAGAATACGAAAATACCCGTCATAATATAGGCTTTATGGTTGCGGATGAATTAGCAAGGCGCTGGGGTGAAACAAAGTGGAAGGAAGCGGACAACGCTACTTACATCGAACACCGCATACCTGAAAAGATTTTTCTCATTAAACCTACTACCTATATGAACCTTAGCGGCTTTGCGGTAGCTGATTTCGCCAATTTTTACCATATTACACCCGAGGATGTGGCGGTAATTCAGGACGATCTGGATTTGCCCTGCGGCCAATTGCGCATCAGACGCAAAGGCTCAGCCGGTGGCCATAATGGCATCAAATCAATTCAGGAACAGTTGGGCACATCTGAATTCCCGCGTTTTAAAGTCGGTATTGGTCATCCGTCAGGTGAAAGAAAAGATGTAATCAAGCATGTTTTGCAGAAGTTTTACGCTGATGAGGCAGAAGCTGTAGCTGAAGCAGTGAAACGAACAGCTGATGCCATTGAATGTTGGTTGCGGCAAGACATGGATATGGTGATGCAGGAATACAATAAGAAAAAATAAAACTATATAGTGAATAAAAATAAAAGCGAAAAGTCATTTCTCTCTGTAACACTAATATACAAAGATATTTGTGATATGATAAAATATGCATATGCCGATTTTACATTGGGAGAGTGCTTATGATTATGCTGCGCAGAATGTTGATCATGGTCAGAAAACAAAAGCTATTTGTGATAATGCTGTTTTCCTGCCTGTTTTTCATTGTGGGCGGCTTTTCTTTTGCCTGCGCTGCCGAGCAAGGGCAGAAGCAAACTATTAAGGTAGGCTATTATGGCTATGATAATTTTTTGAGTGTTGACGGCAACAATGGCTATTCCGGTTACAGCTATGAGTTTTTGAAGGATATTGGGGAATATACAGGTTGGGAGTATGAATTTGTCTACGGCACTCTGGAAGAGTGCCTGACCAGACTGGAAAACGGTGAAATTGACCTGATGACCAGTTTGCAGCAGACTCCTGGAAGACTCGAAAAATTCGCTTATTCCCAGAATTATGTAGGCATGATTTATTCGGTTCTTTGCGTCGACCAAAGCCGCGAAGACATTTATTATGAAGATTTTGCCAAGTTTGATGGTATGACTGTCGGCGTACTAAGAGGAAGCAAGATTGGGAAAAATCTTGATGAATATGCCGTCGCAAATAATTTCCATGTAAAGAAGAAGCATTTCAGTGATTTACATGACATGTTTATTGCTTTGCATAAAGGCGAAGTTGATGCCGTTGCTGCCAGTACTTTCGCCACTATTGGTCAAGACAGGGTTGTTGCTCGTTTTCAGCCGCAGCCTGGTTATTTTCTTGCCCGTAAAGATAACAAAGCCTTGATCAATAGCATTGACAACGCTTGCAACAAAATTTTTGCCGATAACCTGCAATACAGAGAAAATCTGCAGGATAAATACTATGGCGACAGTCCTGCTTTCAGGATTTCTTTTACCCGTGATGAAGTTGAATTTATTAAAACTCAGCCGGAATTCAAAGTAGTCTATGACCCAAACTGGCAGCCTGTTGCCTACCATGATAAGGAAGACGAAACGGTCAAAGGAATTGCTGTTGATTTTCTGCAGATTGTTTCTGAGAAAACCGGGCTAAAGTTTAAGTTCATTGAGGCCGATAACTACAAGAATTTTTCAACAATAATGACCAACGGAGAGGCCGATATTATCTGCGGTTTTGATAAAGTTACAGGTGACGGACGTTTTTATCATCTTGGTTTAAGTAAGCCTTATCTGGAATTGCCGCTTTCTTTTATCAGCATGAAAGGTAATGTTCCGACGGGGCTCTTTTCTGTTGCTATTGCCGATGGACGGCTTGGCATCAGGCATAATTTGGAAAAAAATTATCCGATGGCTATTATTACCAATTACCGAACCTTGGAAGCTGCTAAAGAAGCAATGCGCGATGGTGAAGTAGATTTTGTTGTTGATAACAGTTATGTTCTGCAGAAATATCTGCAGGAACCGGGCAACGAAAATTTGCAGATATTACCTTATGGGAGTTATGGGCAAAATATTTGTTTTGGTATTTCCTTAGATAAAGATCAGAAACTTATAGGTATTATCAATAAGGTAATAGCTAATGTGAGATCAGAGGAGCGTAATCATATTATCGCTTCCAATATTGCCCAGGTGCCTTATAATCTTACGCTAAATATTTTGGTTAAGAAGTATTTTTACCAGATTATGGCTTCGCTTATTATATTGTTCCTAGCTGGTTTTGGCTATTTTTATCTGCTGGAGAAGCGGAAGGAAAAACAGCTGGAAAAGATTGCTTTTTATGATAGGCTGACTGGCATGAGAAATTTCGAGAAGTTTAAAATTGATGCGGCAGAACTGGCGAGCAGCGGTGATTATGTGGTTATCATGTTCGATATTAATCATTTCCGTGCCGTTACAACAGGATTCGGGCCCAAGGAAGGGCAGCGGCTCTTACGTTTGCTTTGTAGTAAAATGACTGGTGCTATTCATGGCAGTGAGATTTTGGCGCATGGCAGTAATGATTTGTTCATCCTCTTTTTGCAGGACACAGGAGATGCCGCCATCAGGCAAAGATTAATTGATATGCAGGAAGCCATTAAGGCTGAGATAGCAGCAAGTGGCACATTATATAATGTTTCGTTAGCCTTTGGCGTTTACAGGCCAAGCAAAGGTGAACAGGACCTGGAAAAAATGATGGAGTTTGCCGATCTGGCACGCCTTGAGTCAAAAAACGGCTATAAAGGTGGTATTGTTTTCTATGAAGCTGATTTGGGAGAAAGAACCATACGCGAAGCAGAAATTGAAAACAAAATGGATCAGGCTCTGCAAAACAGAGAATTCATTGTTCACTATCAGCCAAAATACGATTTGCATACAGAAAAAGTGGCTGGTGCTGAGGCGCTTGTGCGTTGGGCTTCAGATAAAGGCTTGATCATGCCTGGAGAATTTATCGATATCTTTGAAAGAAATGGTTTTGTGCTCAAACTTGATCTTTATGTTTTTGAGCAGGTTTGCGCCGATATTCGCAAATGGCTGGACGAAGGACGCAAGGTTTTACCAATATCAGTCAATGTTTCCAGGCTGCACTTGCTTGATCCTGACTTTGTGAACGATTACGGGGCTCTTATCAGTAAATATGGAGTGCCGCCCGAACTTCTGGAGCTTGAACTTACTGAGCATATGCCTATGGCTTCGGATGATTTTCTGGTAGACGTATTTAATAATATTGCAATGTTGGGCGTAAGCCTGGCCATTGATGATTTTGGCAGCGGTTATTCTTCCCTGAATATTCTGCACACCATGCCTTTTGATACCCTTAAAATTGACCAGATGTTCTTTCATGATAAAACCAGCAGCGAAAGAGGCAGGCGTATTATCGAAACAGTAGTTTTAATGGCCCAGAAATTAGGGATGATGGTTGTTGCCGAAGGCGTTGAGACTAAAGAACAAGTGGCCTTTTTAAAAGCTATCGGCTGTAACTGGGTACAAGGTTATTATTTTGCTAAGCCGATGCCTTCATCAGAATTCGAAAATCTGCTGAGCTGGGAAGTTGTATAATACTCGAGCGCTAAGAACTAATCAAGGCGATGGCTAAAGATACGACGGGCCTGCTGCACGTCAGTGACCGGCGAATTGTTGCGTGTGTTAAATGAAGTGCAAAGAACATTCAAAGAGGCAAGGATTAAAGAAGTGACGGGCTTGCTGCACATCAGCGACCGACTGCTTGCAGGCGAATCGTCGCGTGTGGAAGCAGCCAGAGGAACTCTCAACACTGGAACGACAAAAGGCGATGGCTAAAGATACGACGGGCCTGCTGCACATCAGCGACCGGCTGTTTACAGACGAGTAGTCGCGTGTGGAAGCGGCCAGAGGAGTACTTTAACCATTGACT
>CAYTOV010000009.1:0-3727 GCA_964439485.1 uncultured Acidaminococcales bacterium
CTTTGATGAAGATTTCTTTAGTGCAAATGAAGATTCAGGAAAAAAATAAAGACGCAAATGTGAAACATGGCTTAGAGTTGTTACAGGAAGCCGTTATTGGGCAAGATATTGTTGTAATGCCTGAAATCTGGACGACGGGATATTCTCTGGGGCGTCTTGAAAAAGAAGCAGAAGAACTTGATGGCCCTGTTGTAAAGAGTTTGCAAAAAATTGCCAAAGATAACAATTGCGCTGTTATAGCCGGTTCTATCCCACTTTTTCTTGATGGCAAGGTTCATAATACCTCTGTCGTGATAAACAAAAATGGCGAGATAATTTATCTTTACAGTAAGATGCATTTGTTTGGCATGTTTAAGGAAGAACGTTTCTTTGCCGCAGGAGATACATATGAACCTTTTGTACTGGATGGAGTAGCTTGTGGGGCATCAATTTGTTACGACTTGCGCTTTCCTGAACTCTATCGCCGGCTGGCTTTAAAAGGGGCAAAAGTTATTTTTGTTCCTGCTGAATGGCCTGAAGCACGCGGAGATGTCTGGCGTCTGCTTATGCAGGCACGTGCCGTAGAAAACCAGACTTATATTTGTGGTGTAAATTGTGTTGGTACCTTTAAGGATGATACCTTTTACGGGCACTCAATGATTGTTGCCCCTAATGGAAAAATTCTTGTAGAGGGCGGATCTGAAGAAGAAATTTTGCGCGGCGAAATCGACCTTGGCTTAATTGAAAACCTGCGAAAAAAATTAAACGCTCTGGATGATGTAAGACCTGAAATATTTGCCAGATAGTTAGATTTTAAAACTGCCTGCTATTTTGACACAGTTAACGTGCGATAGGAGATGGAACAATTGCAAGTACTACAATTAGAACTGGCAAAGAACAATCCTGCTCATGGAGAAAGAGAAGTTTTAAAGAATTTCGATAAGACTGCAGTTAAAAAAGTAAGGGACTTTCATAAAAGCATGTGGGGGTATTACAAACCAACACCTCTGGTTGAACTGAAGGAACTGGCAGCTTGGCTGGGCGTTAAACGTATTTTTGTAAAAGACGAATCAAAACGCTTTGGCTTAAAATCTTTCAAAGCTTTAGGCGGTTCTTACGCAATAGCTTGTTATTTGGCCAAACGTCTTGGCAAACAAATAGAAAATATCAGTTTTGATTATCTTGCTTCCGATGAAATAAGGGAAAGCTTGGGACGGGTTACTTTTGCAACGGCAACTGATGGCAATCATGGCCGCGGGATAGCCTGGATGGCAAGAATTCTTGGTTTTCCGTCCGTTGTGTATATGCCAAAAGGGTCGGCACAGACGAGAATAGGGGCCATAGCAAAAGAAGGCGCTGCTGTAAAAATTACTGAGTTCAATTATGATGACACGGTAAGAATGCTTGTTACTGATGCGGCTGACAATGGATGGACAGTTGTGCAGGATACCGCTTGGCCAGGCTATGAAGAAATACCTCTTTGGATAATGCAGGGATATACGACAATGGTCGGAGAGGCTTTGGAAGCAATGCCGGAACCGCCTACGCATGTCTTTGCTCAAGCCGGTGTGGGCTCTATGGCTGGTGCTGCGCAGGCAGTTGTTGCTTCATATGGCTATGACGAGGAGCCTGTTTTTACTATTATGGAAGCTGCGGCTGCTAACTGTTTCTTCCGTTCTTTTGAACAAGGGAAGATGGTTTCAGTTGGTGGCGACCTTAACACTATCATGGCTGGCCTTGCTTGTGGCGAGATAAATCCACTGGCCTGGAAGATCATCAAGAATCATTCCGAATTTTGCCTGTCTTGCAGAGACGAAGTCGCAGCACTTGGCATGCGGCTGTGGGGGAATCCATTAGGTGCTGATGAAAAAATAACAGCTGGTGAATCCGGCGCTATCGGCGGCGGAGTTTTAGGCCTTTTAGATAAATATCATAACCTTAAGACTGATATGAAGTTAAACAAGGATTCTGTTATGCTTTTCTTTAACACAGAAGGTGATACTTATCCCGAGCAATATCGCGATATAGTGTGGGGTGGGCTTCTACCAGTTGAATTTAGGAGGCGTAATTATTGATACTTAGGTTATTTTTGACGATACTGTGTGCTTTAATCTTTCAGCTGCCTTCACCGGCTGATGCTAATGGAGTAAGACCTAAAGACTGCCAACTTGATGAAAAGTATTTGCTTGGTCTTTACGCCGGCAACGGTGAACAATTTCTGGTGCGAGAGCATAGTGGCGTGTTAAATGTTGTATACAGATATCTTGCTGACGATAAAGACTATCAGAAAAGCAATGTTTTTCCGCTTGTAAAAGAACACTATGATGCTTACCAAGTTTCTGAAACGGGGTCCTTGACGAATACGGAGGCCGGCGTCAAGTTTGAAAGAGATAAAGAAGGTCACGGCATTAGCTGTATTATAGGTGGCAATCGTTATACCAGAGTTTTTTTCGGACCAGAGAAAGCTGATTATTTTAAAATCAAAACTACAAAACCGATGGAGGCCTTGCGGCAAGACATTCAGAATGCAACTATGCCTGTGCAAACTGCACCTAATGTTGCTGAGTTAGTTAATTTGGCCGTGATTCCTGATTTGAAATTTGATTTGCGTTATGCAACAGATAAAAACTGTTTTTCTGCACCACTCTATGAAGATTCAAAGGCATATCTAAATAAAAATGCAGCAGAAGCACTTGAACGCGTTGTTAAAAAGTTGTCAGATTATGGTTTTGGTCTAGTTATCTGGGATGCTTACAGGCCTTGGAAAGTATCTAAATTAGCATATGAAGCTTTGCCAAAAGAGCAAAAGTCATTATTGCCAGCTCCGGAAAAAGGTTCACCGCACAATACAGGTAATGCAGTAGATTTGAGTCTTTATGACCTCACGACAGGCGAAGCGATACAAATGATCAGTGATTTTGATGAGCCATCGTCAAGACAGTATGCTGGCTTTGTAGGTGGCACCTCACTGGAAAGATGGGAACGCGATCTTTTGCAGCAGTTGATGTCAATCGAAGGCTTTACCTGCTCCGATATGGAATGGTGGCATTTTGATTATGACAACAAAAATTCTTATCAATTGTTAGATACCCCTTTTAGTGCTTTGCATTGACAGGCAGACTCTTTATAAAATAGCAGAAATATGCTAAAATGAGCCTTGGTATAAATAATTTTTTGAGGTGACTAAACAATGAACGTATATGATGCAGCGAATGACTTAGGCAGAGCAATGCGTGAAAGTCAGGAATACAAAAGACTCTCAGAAGCAAAAAAGAAACTGTCAGCAGATTCTTCGGCAGAATCAATGGTTAAAGACTTTATGAAACAGAAACAAGAGTTGGAAATAGAGCAGTTTTCCGGTAAAAGCCCGGATAAGGAAAAAATGGAAAAAGTACAAAAGCTATATGAATTACTTAGCTTAAACAGCGTAGCAAATGATTACGTGCAAGCTTATATCCGTTTTCAACTTATGATTAATGATATCTCCAAAACTATTGGCGATGTTGTCAAAGAAGTTGTCGGGGAGTAAAATGACGCTGAATGAATTCAAAGCTTGGTTAAAAGAAAAGATGCCCGAAAATTTTCGGGAAAATGAACCCATGCAGGCCCATACTTCATTTCGGATAGGTGGGCCTGCTGATTTATTGATTTTGCCGGCTGATGTTCATCAGTTGGAAGAGGCAGTTGCAAAAGCCAGACAGGAAAGAATACCATTGACGGTCATTGGCAACGGTTCTAATCTTCTCGT
>CAYTOV010000009.1:3827-21390 GCA_964439485.1 uncultured Acidaminococcales bacterium
CGCTGGATTTTTGTTATAGGCATAGTTCAATACAAGACAACGGTGCGATTGTTATTAGTGTTGAAATGCAGCTTGCCAAAGGCAATTTAGACGAAATACGTGCCAAAATGGAAGACTTTACAAACAGAAGAACGACCAAGCAACCGCTTGATATACCTAACGCAGGAAGTATGTTCAGACGCCCACCTGGCTATTATGCAGGGACTTTGATAGAGGAAGCAGGGCTTAAGGGTTATACTGTGGGAGGAGCGCAAGTTTCTACCAAACATGCTGGGTTTGTTGTTAATACCGGTAGTGCCACTGCTGCTGATGTTTTGAAGCTTATTAGCGACGTTCAAAAACGGGTTTATGAATATGCAGGTGTCCATTTAGAACCTGAAGTCAGGATATTAGGGGAATAATAGATTTTTGCCATGATGTTTCTATCATGGCTTTTTCTTTTTTTTAGTCAAAGATTTGTTACTATGATTAGAATTATTTGATTTATAACTAATCAACAATTACATTTGCAGGGAAATGCTTAGCTGTTGTGGAATATTTCTCTATATATAGTCTAATGAGCATATAGGGAGGGATTTAATAATGAAAATAACGTTTTTGGGAGCCGCTAGAATGGTCACTGGCTCTTGTTACCTGCTTGAAGCTAACTACAAAAGAATTTTAATCGACTGTGGTATGTACCAAGGCTCTAAACTCATTAAAACTTTTAATGAAAGAGAATTTGCATTTGATCCCAGACTCATTGACGCGGTAGTTTTAACTCACGCGCATATCGACCACAGTGGTTTGCTCCCAAAATTAGTAAAGCAAGGTTTTAAGGGACGAATTCATTCCACCCGTGTAACAGAAGAATTATGTGAAATCCTTCTGCCGGATAGTGCACATATTCAGGAATCTGAGGCGGAAAGAGCTAACCGTAAGGGTATGCGTGCCGGTAAACCTGAAGTAAAGCCATTGTATACAGTTGATGAGGCTGAGACGGCACTTAAGCACTTTGAACCACATACTTATAACGAAAAAATCGAGCTTTTTAATGGCATAGGTTTTACCTTCAGGAACGCAGGGCATATTCTAGGGTCTGCATTTATTGAATTTTGTATTACGGAGAATGGAAAAGAAACAAAGATCGTATTTTCTGGCGACGTTGGCCAGCCTGGGCAGCCAATAATAAAGGATCCCAGCAGGGTACCGCAGGCGGACTTTATTATTACAGAATCAACTTATGGTAATCGCGTGCATCCTGTCTATGATAGAGAAGAGGAATTAAGAAAAATTGTAGTGGAAGCTGCAGCACGCGGAGGCAATCTCATCATACCGGCATTTGCTGTCGGACGTACGCAAATAATGTTATATTACTTGAAGAAGTTAATGGAAGCAAAGAGAATACCTGAAATACCGATTGTGATTGACAGCCCTATGGCAACTAAGGCAACGCAATTAACTCTGATGAATCCGGATGAATATGACGATGAAGCCCAGACAATTTACAACAAAGATGGAAATCTGTTGTCTTTGCCGCAAATAAGTTTCACACAATCTGTTGATGAATCAAGAGCTCTTAATTTTATGCCGAGTCCAATGATAATTATCTCTGCCAGCGGTATGGCTGATGCCGGAAGAGTTCTCCATCATTTAAAACATAATTTATGGCGTGTTGACAGCACAGTACTTTTTGCGGGATTCCAGGCTGAAGGAAGTTTGGGGCGGCTCCTAATTGACGGCGCAAAACGAGTAAGGATCATGGGCGAAGATATTGTGGTCAAAGCCAAAATACAATATATGGAAGGTTTTTCCGCACACGCTGATAAGAATCAGATGCTGGATTGGTTCAAGGCCATGGAGAAACGCCCAAAGGCATTTTTCGTAATACATGGTGAACATGATGCCGCTTTTAACTTTGCGGAAGAATTACAGCGCAATTTGGGAACGGCTACGGCAATACCTCAATATGGCGACAGTGTTGTGATAGATGGCACTGAGTGGCGTATGGAGACCTCTCATCTTATTCCGGAAGAATTACCGGAAGGACAGGAATTGCATGAAGCGCTGCGTAAATTCGAACGTGATATTGCCCTTTATAAAACTAGAATTGAACAAATTACAGCCAGAGATTCTTCCAAAACATCAGAAATTAGGAAAAAACTTGAAAAGGCAAAGAAGTATGTTGATGAAATGCTGAAGAATGTCTAAAAACATTTTTAAGAGGATAAAGCAATAAAATTATAATTAGCGGCAGACGGCTAGTTAGCGTAACTTTATTGACATGTTTGCTTAAAAAGAATATAATTAGTTAGTCATGAGAAAGGATGCTTATTGACAAGCATCCTTTTCTTTGTTTGTTGAATTAGGAAGGAAGAATAATTATTATGATAAGAAATGATTTACGTAATATTGCAATCATCGCTCACGTTGACCATGGCAAGACAACTTTGGTTGATGCAATGCTTAAGCAAAGCGGAGTTTTCCGTGCAAATGAACGCGTTGAAGAAAGAGTCATGGACTCTAATGACCAGGAACGTGAACGCGGTATAACGATATTGGCCAAGAATACTGCAGTAATGCACAATGGCACTAAAATTAACATTCTTGATACACCTGGACATGCTGATTTCGGCGGTGAGGTTGAACGCGTTCTTCGTATGGTTGATGGCGTTTTATTATTGGTAGATGCCTACGAGGGCCCTATGCCTCAAACTAAATATGTTCTGCGCAAAGCTTTGGAACAACATTTAAAACCAATCGTCGTTATCAATAAAATCGATCGTCCTGACCAACGCGTCACCGAAGTTATCGATGAAGTTCTTGATCTCTTCATTGAACTAAATGCTAACGATGAACAGTTGGAGTTCCCTGTTGTTTTATGTTCTGCTCGTAATGGTATCGCCAAATTGTCTATGGATGAAGAAAGCGACAATTTGGAACCTTTGTTCAAGGTTATTGTAGACACCATTCCAGCACCGAATGTAGATTTGGAAGCACCGCTGCAAATGCTGGTAAACACACTGGACTATGATGATTATGTAGGTCGTATTGTTGTCGGTCGTATCGTTCGTGGTACTATTCACAACGGCGAAACTATTACTTTGATGAATGAAGAATCCAACCGCAAAGCCAAAATTGGCCGTCTTTATTCATACCAAGGCTTGAAAAGAACAGAAGTTCAAGAGGCTGGTGCTGGTGATATCGTAGCACTGATCGGACTTCCTGATGCTAGCATAGGTGAAACTATTGCTGATAGCGAAAATCCGGAGCGTCTTGAGGGAATCAATATTGATGAACCGACTTTGTCCATGGTTTTTTCCATTAACAACAGTCCTTTCGCCGGTAGAGAAGGAACCTTTGTAACAAGCCGTCACCTTCGTGATCGCTTATTCAAAGAGATGAAAACCAATGTTAGTATGAAATTGCAGGAAACGGATTCTCCGGATTCCTTTGTTGTTGCCGGCCGTGGCGAATTGCATTTGTCTGTTTTGATTGAAACTATGCGCCGTGAAGGTTTTGAATTGCAAGTAGGTAAGCCAGAAGTTGTTATGCACAGGACTGCAGACGGCAAACTGCAAGAACCAATGGAGGCTTTAACAATTGACGTGCCACAAGATTTCATGGGCGCTGTTATGGAAGGCGTTGGTTTACGTAGGGCTGAGCTTCTCAACATAACCGAGATGGCTGGCTATTTGCGTATGGAGTTCAATATCCCTGCTCGCGGACTTATTGGTTTCCGTAACCAATTTTTGACTGATACAAAGGGTAATGGTATTATGAACCACGTATATGCTGGTTATGCTGATTATAAAGGCGATATTCCAGGCCGTACCCGTGGCTCCCTTGTTGCTTTTGAGAATGGCGAAACTACCGGTTACGGTATTGCCAATGCTCAGGAACGTGGCGTTATGTTTATTATTCCTGGTGAACAGGTCTATGAGGGTCAAATTATTGGCGAAAACACTCGTGACGATGATATGGACGTTAATCCTTGTAAAAAGAAACACGTCAGCAACATGCGCGCAAGTGGTTCTGATGATACAGTACGCCTGATTCCGCCGAAGCTGTTCTCACTGGAGCAGGCTTTAGAACATATTAATGATGACGAGCTGGTTGAAGTTACTCCGAAAAGCATTCGTATGCGCAAGGCGATACTTGATCGTGTTGAACGTGGCAGAACTCGCAGCAGAAATAAATAATTTTTCATAATTTAGCAGGAAATAACTTTTTTATGCAGAACAATATATTTCAGTAGCTGTAAATTCCATGTGGAGGCGTTGTTATGAATTTGAAAAATGCCAAAAAACTGTTTTGGGATACAGAAGAGGAAACTGCTAGTGGTCCATATCTTGTTACTTCAAAACATGCAAACATTGTTGTGAGAAATCCTCAAAAATTCAGTGATGTCCAAGCCTACGCCGATGCCTTGATGGCTGGAAGCACGGTGATGGTTTCGTATGGAGATTTAGATAAGTCCGTACGCACGCGAGTATTTGATTATTTGAATGGTGTTAGCTATATTATCGGCGCACAAGTCGAGAAGGTTAATGGCGATTTGATTATTTACGCCCCAAGCACTGTCGGTATTGATAAAGAAGAAGTTAAAAAAACTCGTTCCTGGATTTGATTGAAGTACAATGTTGATTTAGCCGGATGCCTTTGGCATCCGGCTTTTTATATATAACAAGAATTTTTAAATAATAACTGATATAATATATGACAAAAGAGTATTTATCAGATATTTGAACGGAGGCAGCTGGTTAATGGAAATAGTTAAAGAGAATATGGCTAATGAAGCACCTTTTATTCATTTGCATGTTCATACGAAGTATAGCCTTTTAGATGGCGCTTCTGATATAAAGAGTCTCATCAGCTACGCCAAAGAATTGGATATGCCGGCTCTTGCGATAACAGATCATGGTGTTATGTATGGAGTAATTGAATTCTATCAGGAAGCCATGAAGCAAGGCGTAAAGCCAATAATCGGCTGTGAGGTATATATAACATCAGGTTCTCACTTCGAAAGAGGCATCAAAGAACGTGATAATCAATATCATTTAATTTTATTGGCAGAAAATAATGAAGGGTATCAGAATTTAATGAAACTGGTATCCATTGCTCATTTGGAAGGATTTTACTACAAACCGAGGATTGATAAGGATGTTTTGAGAAAATACAGCAAGGGTATTATAGGATTGAGCGCTTGCATAGCAGGTGAAATTCCTTCGCATGTTATTCGAGGTGAACTGGAAACAGCTGAAAAATGTTTGCAGGAATACGTTGAAATTTTTGGGCGCGACAATTTCTTTTTGGAAATACAAAATCATGATATACCAGAAGAAATTACTGCTGAAGCTGAACTCAAACGCTTAGCCAAAAAGTATGGTCTGGGGTTGGTAGCAACGAATGACTTGCATTACGTACGGCGGCAAGATGCGGAAGGGCAGGATATTCTTCTTTGCATTCAAACTGCAGCTTCCGTTGACGATCCCATGCGAATGAAATTTGCTAATGACCAGTTCTACCTGAAAAGTAAGCAGGAAATGATGGCCAAGTTTTCTGATGTGCCTGAGGCGTTAAGCAACACGCTGAAAATTGCCGAACGTTGCAACGTAGAACTAGAGTTTGGTCACTTATTGTTGCCAGAATTCCCCATTCCTGAGGGTAAGACAGTAGCAGAATATTTGCGTGAGTTGTGCATGCAAGGCTTGCCAGCACGGTATCCTGAGCCGGCGGACGCAGTAATGAAACGTTTGGATTTTGAGCTGGAAGTTATTGACAAGATGGGCTATTCGGGCTATTTCCTGATTGTTTGGGATTTTATCAATTTCAGTAGAACCAAAAAGATTCCTGTTGGACCGGGACGTGGATCAGCGGCAGGAAGTATTGTTGCCTATCTGTTAGGGATAACCAGCATAGATCCTTTAAAATACGATCTTTTGTTTGAACGGTTTTTAAATCCGGAGCGTGTAAGTATGCCGGATATAGACGTTGATCTTTGTTATAACAGAAGAAAAGAAGTGGTTGACTATATTGTCGATAAATATGGTGCGGATCATGTTGCACAAATTATAACCTTTGGAACGTTGGCTGCCAAGGCAGCAGTTAAGGATGTTGGGCGTGCGCTGGGTATGCCGATAGCAACCGTTAATCAGGTTAATAAAATGATTCCAAATGAGCTTGGTATCACGCTTGAAAAAGCGCTGGCCGGGAGTAAGGATCTCCAAAATTTTTACAATAGTGATCCCAAAATAGAAAGACTATTGGACTTGGCACAGAAGGTTGAAGGGTCACCACGTCATACCTCTACACATGCGGCTGGCGTTGTTATTGCTCCTAAAACACTGACAGACTTTGTACCTTTGCAGAGAACTGCTGATGAGGAGTATGTAAGTACACAGTATGATAAAGATAAAGTTGAAGGCCTTGGCCTTCTCAAAATGGATCTTTTGGGCTTGCGTACCTTAACAGTTATTGATGATGCTCTTGGACTAATCAAGGAAAGTAAGGGCGTTGATCTGGATATCGAAAACATTGATCTTGCTGACGCTTCAACCTGCGATATGCTTTGCCGTGGAGATACAGTGGGAGTTTTTCAGATGGAATCCTCCGGTATGACACAGCTGATGCGTGATCTGGCTCCTGAAAGTTTTGATGATTTAATACCGCTCGTAGCTTTGTACCGGCCAGGCCCTCTTGGCACCGGTATGGTTGAAGATTTTGTTGCCGGCAGGCATGGAAAGAAAACAGCAAAACTGCTGCATCCTTTGCTCGAACCCGTACTTAAGGATACGTTCGGTGTAATTTTGTACCAAGAACAGGTTATGCAGATAACATCTGTATTAGCAGGTTTTAGCCTTGGACAGGCAGATATTCTGCGCCGCGCGATGGGCAAAAAGAAAGCCAAAGAGCTTGATAGCATGAAGGAAGCTTTTATTATAGGCGCAGAAAAAGAGCATGGCATTAAACGTGAGTTAGCCGAAGAAGTCTTTGCGCTCTTGCAACATTTTGCTGGCTATGGTTTTAATAAATCACATTCAGCTGCTTATGCTCTTGTTGCTTATCAGACTGCATATCTTAAAGCACATTACCCGGTGGAATTCATGGCAGCAACCTTAAACAGCTATCTTACTAATGCTGAGAAGGTAAGCTGGTATATCAATGCGTGCCGCGAAATGGGCATTCAGGTTTTGCCGCCAGATGTAAATGTCAGCGGAGCCGGTTTCTCTGTTGACGGCCACTCCATACGTTTTGGCCTTGCCGGCATCAAAAGCGTCGGCGATGCTGCAATTGAAAATATTTTGGAAGCCAGGAAAAAAGGTGGCGCATTCGAATCTTTGACAGATTTCTGCCAGAGAGTTAACAGCAACGGACTTAATAAACGAGTTGTGGAGTATCTTATCAAATGCGGTGCAATGGATGGCTTTGGAGCAAGACGCTCACAACTCTTGGCTGTCATGGACCAGGCACTGGAGCTGGCTGCCAGCCGTCAAAGAGACGAAGCATCCGGACAGATTGGTTTATTTGGTGAAGAAGAATTCGAAAAGATTAATGAGTTGAAAATGCCGGATATAGCGGAAATGCCCAAAGAAGAACTTTTATCGCTGGAAAAAGAAATAATTGGTTTCTATGTAACGGGGCATCCTTTGGACAAACATCGCAAGAATCTGAAACAAATGACTGAGATTCAAACATTGGGCGAAGGGCGTTACCGTGATGGCCAATACGTTAAAGTTGGTGGTATCATAGCAGCCAATAAGATACGCACTACCAAAGCAGGAGATAGCATGGCAGTGTTTACTCTGGAAGATTTCTCCGGCAAGATTGAAGTCGTGGCTTTCCCAAAAACATTTGCCATGTCTAGTAAGAATATTTACCCGGAAAGTATTGTGCTGGTCGAAGGGCGTCTGATGCTTGACGAGGAAGAACCACGTCTGATGGCTTCACAAGTTACTAAGCTGGAGGCAGGTCCTGCTGATGTAAAGCTATTTATTCCGGCTTCTTTGGAAAATCCCGAGACGCAAAAAGCTTTAGGACGGATATTTTCTTCTTATCATGGCAGTAACCCTGTTTACCTGCATCTGCTTGGCTCAAAAAAGATTATTCGTGCAGAACAATCATTTTGGGTGGATGCTAAAAATCCAGGGTTGATTACTGAATTGAAAAGCTTGCTTGGGGATAAAGGTGTGGTCTTTTAGTTATTTATCATCAGCCTTTAGCTTGCACTTGTTTGTTGCAAATGATAGAATTATACTGTATTTTAAGCTACGAATTATACTGAGGTTTGGAGGATTCTCTAATGAATATTGTTGTTTGTGTAAAGCAAGTTCCGGATACAGCTGAAGTAAAAATTGATCCGGTAACTAATACTTTGGTGCGTACAGGCGTACCAAATATTATGAATCCGTTTGACAGGCAAGCTCTGGAAGCAGCGTTAATACTTAAAGATGCAAATGGTGCCACTGTTACCGTAATTTCCATGGGACCACCGCAGGCTGATGAAATTTTGAAAGAGGCAATCGCAATGGGAGCTGATGATGCTGCCCTGATTAGCGATAGGGCTTTGGCTGGCTCCGACACATTGGCAACTAGTTTTGCTTTAGCGGCTGCAGTCAAAAAAGTTGGTGCAGTTGATTTAGTGCTTTGCGGCAAACAAGCAATTGATGGAGATACCGCTCAGGTTGGTCCGGAAATGGCTGAACATCTTGATATTCCGCAGGTTACTGGCGCTCTGAAAATAGTTGCTGATGGCGCTAAACTTTTAGTCGATAGAGATAATGAAAGCAGCAGTCAGACGATTGCAGTTGAAATGCCGGCTTTGGTTACTGTAACGAGAGCTGAAAAAGAGCCGCGTTTTGCCAGCATTAAAGGCAAAATGAAGGCTAAAAAGTTTGTTGTACCTGTATGGTCAGCAGCAGATCTTGCACTTGATGAAAAAATGATTGGACTGAATGGCTCACCAACTAAGGTCGCCAAAATTTTTACACCACCAGTGCATACAATTGAAAATGAGATTATTAATGAAGAAGATCCACAGAAAGCAGTTGATCTTTTGTTCGAAAAGCTTGTTCAAGCTAAAATAATTGTGCGCTGAGGTGAAGGATAATGGCAATTACTGTTGATAGAGATAAATGTATAGGCTGTGAGGCCTGTGTTGCAGTGTGCCCTGTGGGCGCAATTGCTATGGTTGAGGGCAAGGCTGAGATCAATCAAGATACTTGTATAAGCTGTGGTGCTTGTGTAAGTGAATGCCCTGTAGAAGCTATATCCAGGGGTGAAGTTACTAAGGTTGAGCTCAAAGGTGCCGAAGACTATAAAGATATCTGGGTTTATATAGAACTCGATAATGCGGAACCAATGAATGTTGCATATGAGCTTCTTGGACAGGCAGGAGAATTAGCTGCCAAAAGCGGTCAACGTTGCTGTGCAGTTTTAATTTGCAAGGAAGCTGGCGATTTACCGCAAAAATTATTTGCCGCAGGTGCTGATGTTGTTTACCTGGTTGAAGGCGAAAAATACGAAGATTATAATAATGAACTCTATACTAATGCTTTTTGTGAATTAGCTAATGAGTATAAACCAAGTGCCGTTTTAGTCGGTGCTACCGCTGATGGACGTGATTTTGGGCCGCGTATTGCTGCCAGACTAAAAACAGGTCTTTGTGCTGATTGTACAGCGCTTGACATCAGAGAAGATAAGATTGTTGAGTGGACTCGCCCGGCATTAGGCGGCAATATTTTGGCTACGATTCTTTGTGATGTTTACAGGCCACAGATGGGCACAGTACGCCCAAAGGTCTTTAAGGTCAAAGAATTTGATGCTTCACGTACTGGTGAATTAATAAAATATGCCGTTAAAAATGAAATTACAACAAGAACGCAGCTCGTCAGAAAAGATGTTGTGGCTTCGACCGGCATGTGCAAAATTGAAGATGCTGAAATAATTTGTTCTGGCGGCCGTGGAATGGGCTGTTTCGACAAATTTAAACATCTGGAAGAATTGGCAGGTTTGCTTGGAGCAGCTGTTGCCGGTTCCAGAGCTGTTGTAGACGAAGGCTGGATCAGCCATCCGCAGCAAGTCGGACAATCCGGTAAAACTATTACCCCGAAAGTTTATTTTGCGTTTGGTATTTCCGGTTCGATCCAACATATTGCAGGAATGCATGATTCAGACGTGATCATTGCTATCAATAAGGATCCTAACGCTCCTATTTTCAAAGTTGCAAATTATGGTATTGTCGGCGATGTGAATCTTGTTCTGCCTAAATTGATAGAAAAAGTTAAGGCATTCAAGGAATCCTGATATTCCAATATTTTTTAAGGATACAAGCTTTTGGAGGAAAGGTATGTGGAAGGTAGTATACATAGCACAAACTCATGAAGCGGCGCTTAAAATCAAAGACCTTTTTGCCGCTAACGGTTTTCTAACACAGATTAGCAAGCCTAATTCTAAACATAAAGGACACGGAGCTTATGAAATCAGTGTGCCTTTTTCAGAAACTGAAGACGCTTATGAGGTTTTGTGCAGTAACAGACTTCATGGATAAAGAATTTAAGTTCAGGTGAAGTTTTTTGCCTGAACTTAAATTTATTTCATAGAGGTGTTAACTAAAAGGAGATGAGGGCGTTGAAAAAAACAAAAATTATCTGTACCCTTGGACCAAGCACCGATAATTTAGCTTTAGTTGAGGAAATGATTAGAGCAGGAATGGATCTGGCCCGGTTCAATTTTTCTCATGGCAGCCATGAAGGGCATGCTGCTCGGATAGAAATTGCGCGTCAGGCATCCGCAAAAACAGGTAAGCCTATAGCTCTTATCGCTGATACAAAGGGGCCTGAAATGCGGCTCGGAATTTTTGGTGAGGATAAGGTTGAATTGGTGCCAGGAGATTTATTTTGTCTGACGACAGATAACGTGGTTGGTACTAAAGACCTTGCTTCTGTAAACTATAGCGGTTTGCCAGAGGAAATAACTACAGGTGATGAAATCCTCCTTGCAGACGGACTGCTTTCTTTAAGTGTTGAGAGGATTGAAGGACATAAAATATATACAAAAGTTGTTCACGGTGGGGTTTTGAGCTCGCGTAAACGCGTTGCTGTGCCTGGGGCTATTCTCAATTTACCGTTCATTTCCGCTGAAGACAGAGCCGATATTGAATTTGCAGTTAAAGAAGACATGGATTATATTGCTGCTTCTTTTGTACAGAAAGCGGAAGATGTTCTTGCTATTCGCAAACTTACTGAAGAACTTGGCTCTGAGATAGGCATCATTGCCAAAATCGAAAACGAAGAAGGAGTCCGCAATATTGAGGAAATAATAAAAGTTGCGGATGGTATTATGGTTGCGCGCGGAGATCTTGGCGTCGAAATACCCGCAGAGGTTGTGCCGTTGGTACAGAAGGATATCATTAAACGCTGCAACAAGGTTGGTAAACCGGTTATAACAGCAACGCAAATGCTGGAAAGTATGATTAACAGTTATAGAGCTACAAGAGCTGAAGCAAGTGATGTTGCTAATTCAATTTTTGATGGTACAGACGCTATTATGCTTAGCGGTGAAACAGCTTCCGGTAAATATCCGCTTGAGGCCGTGCAGACGATGGCCAAGATAGCAAAGCGCACGGAAGAAGCACTTGATTACGTAAGCATTTTTAAAGCTAAAGGAATCGGCAAGAATACTAATACAACAGATGCAATAAGTCATGCAACGGTACAAATTTCTGAAGAGTTGGAAGCAAATGCCATTATTTCTGTCACAGAGTCTGGCTATACAGCTCGGATGATAGCTAAATATCGCCCACAGGCCTTGGTAATTGCCGTGTCGCCAAGAGAGAGTCGTGTACGAAAAATGCAGCTCTTGTGGGGCGTATATCCTCTGCTGGGACCTGCTTCTCGCAACACTGACGAGTTAATTGAATTGTCACTGGCTAGTGCTAAAGAAAATAATATGATTCATGAAGGCGACCTGGTTGTTATTACAGCAGGTGTTCTGGCAGGCAAACCAGGTAGTACAAACTTAATTAAGGTGATAAATGTGGGAACTAAAATATTGGCAGGCGTTGGTATAGGTAAGAGATCTATATCTGGTAAAGTATGTATAGCAAAGGACCTGAAAGATTTTACGGACAAATTAAAGACAGGCGATATATTGGTAGTCAGCGGACTTGTTGACGAGGTAGTCTCATACGCGACTAAGGCTGCCGCAATAATAGCCGAAGAGGGCGGACTAACGTCATCAGTTGCCATATTAGGCGTAAGTTATGGTATACCGGTTATTGTAGGCGCCGCTGGAGCAGTTGATAAACTTGACGATGGCGTGGAAGTAACAGTTGATGCAACAAGTGGAATCGTTTACCAAGGTAAAGTAAATACTAAATAATAAACGACAAGGAAATGATGACATGGCAGATAAGATACAACAGTCAAATAATTCGCAGCTGGAAGCACTCTCTGCTGCCATCAATGATCTGGAACGCAAAGCTCAACATGTTGGTACAATGTCACAAGCCGAAAAAAATATTTTAGCAGGGGCTTTGCTTGATGCTATTTTTAACGGCTTGAATCTGGACTCTGAACCGTTACTGAAGATGGCGGTAAGGCGTTTTAAAATTATGGTTGAACATGGTGCCTGGGCCGAGGAGTTTATTGGAAAAATAAAAGCAGTTTGCATGGTTGCCTTGCGCAGGGGGCACAAAGCTTTGCTCGCGGAGATAGTGCCTGTTTATCAGCCAATTCTGTTGAATAATCCTGAACTAAGAACTGAAGGAATTAATGATTTAGGTATGATAGCTTGCCTGGCGATTAAAGATTCTTGTAATGAAATTGGAGATATTTGCGTCAAAATTATTCTGATGATGGATCGTGCCAGTTCACCAGAGGAGCGCCAAATAACTGACACTGCGCTGCAGATACTGAAAAATATTTTAATTACTGCAACACGTGCACGAAGTGAGGAAACTTTTTGCTATGCTTTAAAGATGATTAACAAAAGCTACCAGGAAAGAGATTTCATAGCTGACTCAGCATTGTTAAGCGAGTTTTATCTTACTGTACTGTTTGCGGCGGCTGATCATCGCTGGAGCAAAGGTTTAGTATGTGTGAATGATTTTATTTCTTTAATGCTAAGAAAAGAGATTTTTAGTTTTGAGCAGAAGAAAAAAATAGCTTATGAGTGGGTACAGCTTATTGGCCAAATTGCAAGAAGAAATTGGACAGAAATGGCCCAACAACTTATGTGGTTTTTCTTCGCCTTTGTCATCAAAAGCAAGGAGAAAGAGATCATTCCATACTCAGTCATAATGATGGGTTCAAGTGTAAAGATGCATGCTGCCTGGGATGGTTTTGAGAGTGCGCTTAAAATTTATTATCCATGGCAATTGTCAATGTTTATTCTACTTGATTCTTTCTATAAGCAAGATACAAGAAAAAATACAGAAAAACTGGAAGTCGCACGACTTGTAGTGAGAACGATGAGAGACCTGGTTTTGCATGTCTCCAGACTTTCTCTGAATAAACCAGAAACAGACACATTTAATCAGTGGTTTGAGTTATGGGAAGCTAATAAGGCACCGAAACATGTGCGTATACGTGCTCAAAAGCTGATGCAGTTAACCGTTCTTTATTGGGAGCAACTGCAACCGAAAGCAAGTAAAAACCAGTTGCCTCATCTCATAAAAATTTTTCAGCCTAATTTAATTGATAATAAATGCAAAATGATTTTGGCTGAATGACAAAGGCGCAGCAAAGAATTTTTTCTTTGCTGCGCCTTTAGTCTTAGTTGAAGTTGTTCAGACCTATCTGCTTTTACCAGTCAAAAGCAGCGATATAACAGGTAATATTTTACCGGCTTTCTTGATTAAAATGCTTGAGATTAATGATAGTATCAGTACTGAGAAATAAGTCAGAAAAGCGGGGATATCATCCTGCGTTCTGAAAAGTCGCGCAAGTAATGCGACAACCTGATCGAGTAAAAAGGGATGAATCAAATAAATAATATAAGAATTATCTGAGAGCAACTCATTTGCTTTTAAGAAAAGGTTTTCTTTTTCAGCCTTGAAGAGTATGGCAGAGAAAAATAGCAGGCTGGCTACTGTATAAAGAAATCCCTCAGGGCTTAGTTGCTGCAAGGTGTTAGTTATACTTTCCAGGTCTAAGTGCTTAACGTTAAGTAAATAATAAAAACGTGAGGACATAAGTACTACTGTCAAGGTGAAGAAAGCTGTTACCAGACGGAAATGACTTCTTAATATGTGAAGGAAACCTTCATAATGAGTAGCCGCAAGAGCCCCCATCATAAAAACGAACAAGTAATGGAAAGGCAGATAGTTCAGTCGATAATTTAACATGTTAATAAAGAAAGTGTTTTCGGCAATCCAAGCAGGGTAAGCCCAGTAGTGGCAGGTCCAATAATTTATTCCAAGCTGCAAGAAAAAAAGGACTGCAAGTGAAAGCGGTATCGAGGTCTTTTGCATAACCTTCAGCAACATGCGCCAGCAAGGAAATAATAGGTAGAACCATAATAATATGACCATAAAGTAAATATGATAAGAGGCCAAACCGAAGAAAAGTGTGAAAAACAACTCGAAGGGTGACCAGCTAACACTGCCGGGCGTGACAAATTGATAATACAACAAATAAAGAACTGACCAGACTACATAGGGCAAGCCTACACTTTTCAAGCGTTTTTGCAAATAAGGGATATAATCAAGTTTTTGATAAAGATTGTAAGAGGCAAATAACCCATAGCCAGAAATGAAGAAAAATGCTGGCACACTGTAGCGGGAAAGAACCTCAAATAACATATATATATGTACATTTGGTGACGCTGATACTGCAATAGAAGAGCCGGCGTGAATAGCAATAACGCCAAGCATGCAAATACCGCGAAGGTTGTCGATTAGTTTGTTACGTTGCCCCAAAATACTATCACTCCGGTTTACAGATTATTTTATGAACTTGTGTACTGAAAACACGTTGGGCATAACCAGGAGTTATAACGATAGCGGTATCAAGACCACGGCCGGTACCACCAAGAGAAATAACTTTTTGACCAAACGGTACATAACCGGCATCCAGAGCCATTACGGCACATTCTACGCCAACCTTAGTGCCGGCACCAAACATTCTCAGGGCCTGAGCCATTATCTCCACAGGATACATTCCTTTGAATACATTACTGATGCCTCTTTCGGCACCGGATAAAACGTGAGCCGCAGTTACGAATTTAACGCCTTTAGCTTCATATTCTGTCCTAAGTTCTGTTGGGAATTCACACTCGCCTGGGGTTTTATATCCATAGGCATGAGTAACACAAATGATATTGCCGTCAAAGTGACGGCAGAGTTCCACTAAGGAAACGCCAGTAACTGAGGCTATAACTATATGGTTTATGCCACTTTCTTTGGCATATTTAACGGCATCTTGTATGACTTGTTCTGTCTTCATAATAAGTTCCTCCTGAATTTTCAAAATGTAAATTTGTATTGTCTATGTTATAATAAATCTTAGTATTCACATTATACCTCAATTGAGCGAAATTCAAAAGAACGCTCTTGAATAGTTTCTCTGTGGGAGGAGTAAAAGTAATGTTAAAAAATCTAATACTTATAAATGGTGATATAGTTGAAGGAGAGGAAGGGAAAGTATCCCTTTCAGATAGAGGCTATCAATTTGGTGATGGCGTTTTTGAAATAGTACCGGTTTATAATGGACGCAGTTTTGCGCTATTGCCACATATGGAAAATTTTTTCGATTCAGTCATTTCTGTCAAAATTCCTGGGATTTATATGGTTGAAGAATTGGTTTCTTTTCATGAAGAATTAATTGCCGCAAGCGGTCTGGAAAATGGAGAGATTTATACACAGATTACGCGGGGTGAAGCACCATATGCGCTTGAATTCCCTGAAATGACCGTGCCGCATTTGTCGATGATAGCTATCGAAAACGATAGAGAAGATTTATCTGCCAAGCAAGAAAAAGGTGTCAATCTTATTACTGAAAAAGATGTAAGGTGGCTGCGCTGCGACTTAAACACACTAAACAGACTGCCTTCTGTCCTAGCTAAGCAAAAAGCCCGCGTTTCCAGAGCTTTTGACGCCTTGTTTGTACGTGATGACGGTAAGATTACCGAAACAACTGAGAGCAATTTTTTTATTGTTAAGGATGATCTCATCTGGACACATCCGGCAAACAATTTAATCCTCAACTCCGTGACAAGACGTTTGATCAAGGAACGTCTTGCTGTCGATATTGGTATGCAGGTTATCGAAAAGGCTTTTGATTTAGATTTCGCTTTGAAGGCGGAAGAAGCCTTTGTTGCTGGCTCAAGATGTGAAATTGTGCCGGTAACTAAAATCGACAGAAAATTTATTGCTGACGGACAAGTTGGACCTGTTACGCAAAAATTGATTTCAGAGTACAAGAAATTTGTCCTACGGGAATGCCCGATAAAATAATTTTTTAAAGAGGAAAATACTGTGGGAAATAACACCTATCTTAGAACATTAGCCAGAGGTTCTGTTTTGTTAACTATGGCGATTGTCGCTCAGGAGATAAGACTGTTTTTGCCCTTGCCACCGCTGCTTTCAATCATTGTCATTGGCACAATGCTCAATGCTATTATGGTTATGGCGGTGCGCTACGCAAGTTTAACTTCCGCAATAATAATTAGCGCAGTTTTGCCGCTGTTTGCCTTTATGCAGGGGCATGTTATCATTCCACTGATGATACCTGTTATTTTTTTAGGTAATTTTGTGTTGGTGCTGGTGTGTGATAAGTTTTGGGGCAAAGGTATTATTATTCTTGCTCCTGTCTTAAAAACTGTTACTTTATATATGCTGTCAAGAGTCCTTTTAAGCATGCTGGGACTGCAGAATAAGGTTGTCGATGCTATCTTGCTAGGTATGGGTTGGCCGCAACTAATAACGGCAATATTGGGCATAATTTTGGCCATGCAGCTTGAAAAACGACTTGTTTTCGTTAAAAAATAATAATAGATAAAAATGAGGTAATTATATGGATGGACAGATTCGCAATAATATAAAGCCTGGGATACTTGTGGATGTTGTTTTGAAAAAAGATCAGCCGACAGGCAAGCTTACACGTGGACATGTGAAAAGAATTTTGACCAATAGTCCCACGCATCCCCACGGGATAAAAGTTATGTTGGTTGAGCAAAATTTGGTGGGTAGGGTACAGAAAATTTTGACGCAGGAGTAGCAGACGTTAATTTACTGAAATTAAAAAAATCAACAAAAAATGCAGAAAAATTACTTGACAACTATATCATCGGATGGTAATATTACTATTGTTCGTTAGCGAACATAGCACGTGCCGAAGTGGCGGAATTGGCAGACGCACTTGACTCAAAATCAAGCGTATACCCATACGTGCCGGTTCGAGTCCGGCCTTCGGCACCAACAATAATAAATGAGACATGA
This sequence comes from uncultured Acidaminococcales bacterium, assembly GCA_964439485.1. Lineage (GTDB taxonomy): Bacteria > Bacillota > Negativicutes > Acidaminococcales > Acidaminococcaceae > RZYP01. Next base: position 21,247 of record CAYTOV010000009.1, read on the forward strand.
ACTTTAATGTTCATGTTTTTTTATTTTAATATTATTTTCAAAGTTTCTTAACGTGGTTAGTTTTGTGTGATAATGCCTTTTGTTGTATAATTATTGCTATGCAAATCTGCTCAACAGGAAGAAGGTCACTGGTAGATGAAAATA
>CAYTOV010000009.1:21490-22746 GCA_964439485.1 uncultured Acidaminococcales bacterium
ATTATTGCTATGCAAATCTGCTCAACAGGAAGAAGGTCACTGGTAGATGAAAATATTCATGGACACTGCAAACGTTGAAGAAATCGAAGAACTAAATGAATGGGGAATAGTTTATGGAGTTACAACTAATCCTAGTTTGATTGCTAAAACTGGACGTTCCCAAGAAGAAGTTATCAAAGAAATTTGTCGAATCATTGATGGTCCTGTCAGCGCTGAAGTTATCAGCACTGTTTGTGCGGGGATGGTTGAAGAAGCCCGCAGATTAGCTAAGCTTGCTCCAAACGTGATAGTTAAGATTCCTTGTACAATCGAAGGATTAAAAGCAGTAAGGATTTTATCCGCTGAATGTATAGCAACCAATGTTACCCTGGTTTTCAGCCTGGCACAGGCTTTACTGGCGGCAAACGCTGGAGCTGCCTATGTAAGTCCTTTCATCGGCCGCTTAGATGATATTGGTGAAGATGGTATTCAATTAGTCGAAGATATGGTAAACGTTTTTAGAAAATATGAATTTAGTACCGAGATAATAGCAGCCAGTATTCGTGACATGGAACATGTAGAGCGTGTGATGCTCGCAGGAGTCGATATTGCTACAATTCCAACAAATGTTATTCGGGAAATGATAGAGCACAAACTTACCGATGCAGGGTTAAAGCGGTTTTTGCTGGATTACGAGAATAGCAAGAAATAACATTTCATATCACTGGCATGAAAATTTAATCGCTTAACAAGGGTATATCACATGATGTGATATACCCTTGTATGTTGTACATAGCTTTAAGTTAAATAAAGAGATATTAGGAGGATTTATAAGGTGCGAGTTGGAGGAAAAGTATTTACTACGATTTTAATGATATTATCGGTAATTGTTTTTGCAAGGCCTGTTTTTGCACAAAATGAGAATTGGAATTGGCAGTACGGCATACCTAAATATGAAGAAGCAAAAGTCAAGATTGTTGAGGATGGCCCGACGTTGCTTTTCTCTGATAGTCCTGAAATGGTAAAAGCAAGTGGAATTATGTATCAGGATACAGTCCAAGGTGATGTTCGTTTATTTTTTCATCATGTGAATGATACAGATAGTCTAAAAAAGATTGCCGTTGTTTTTCGTAATGTTGACAAATATCCGGCTAAGATTGAAATTGGACGCAAAGGAATTTCACAGCCTGATTTTGACTATTTAAGAGCTGGTAAAGAAGTGCAAAAACAGTATTTTGCAGAAAATAAACTTGAAAAGCATGTTTTAGCAAAAAACA
>CAYTOV010000009.1:22846-27328 GCA_964439485.1 uncultured Acidaminococcales bacterium
GCTGTTACCCAGGCGATGGCAACCTCGTAGCACATAATCAAAAATACCTGCCAGAGGGAGCCTATTTCGCGATACATAGTTGTTAAAGCGGCCACGCAGGGAATGTAGAGTAAGATAAATGTCAGGAAAGAAGCAGCGGAAAGCGGAGTGAAAATCTGGCCCAAAGCAACCGGAGAAATTAAGTCATGCTGACCGGCACCAGTCAAAACTGCCAAGGTGCTGACAACGACTTCTTTGCCAGCCAGACCGGTAACAAGGGCTGTCGCTGCATGCCAGTGACCAAAACCTAATGGTGCAAAGAAAGGTGCTATCATCATTCCTATGCTGGCAATTATGCTGTCTTCTGCGCTGGTTACCATATTAAACCGTAAATCAAAATTCTGTAGGAACCAGATGACTATACTAGCCAAAAAAATCACTGTGAAAGCTCTATTAATAAAATCTATCGCTTTTTCTTTGACGTCCATTAAGATGTTCTTAGCAACCGGCAATCTGTAAGCAGGCATTTCCATAACAAAAGGCACCGGATTGCCTTTATAAACACAAATCTTTAGCAAATAGCTGGAAATGACAGCAATCAAAATACCCAATAAATATAGGCTCAACATCACGATAGCTGCATGATCAGGGAAAAAAGCGGCTATGAATACGCTATAAATAGTTAACTTGGTACTGCAAGACATGAAAGGCATCAGGATTATTGTCATTTTGCGATCGCGCTCGCTTGTGAGGTTTCTGGTTGACATAATAGCAGGTACTGAGCAGCCGAAGCCGCAGAGCATTGGCACAACCGAACAACCTGATAAGCCTATTTTGCGTAAAAGCTTGTCCATTACGAACGCTATACGTGACATATAGCCCGTATCTTCCAAAAGTGATAAGAAAAAGAATAACGTTACGATGATGGGTAGGAATGATAGGGTTGTTCCTATACCTGTGAACGCTCCTTCAATAACCAATGAGTGAATCGGCGCGCTTACGCCAGATGCGTCTAACGCATTGTCGGCATATACAGTTACATCTTTGATGACAACCGCAAGCCACTTGCTCAGGACAGCACCAATAACATTGAAAGTAAGCCAAAAGACAAGCCCCATAGTAAATATAAAAATTGGAATTGAAAAATATTTATTTGTAAGGTATTTATCAATGATATGTGAGCGTGCTTGTGCTACTGTTTCACCAGCTTTGTGTACAGTATCACTGCAGAGTTGTTCTATATAACTATAGCGCATATCGGCAAGGGCAGCTTCACGATCGGTATCAAGAGCTTTCTCCATGTCATCTGTAACGTGGGCAATGATATCTACTTCATTTGGGGTTAATTGCAATTCTTCTGCAATAAGTTCGTCACCCTCAATTAGTTTGGTTGCGGAGAAGCGGAGCGGTAATCCTTTGGCACGCACCTTAGGCTCAATCAAATGTGCTACTGTATGAATAGCACGATGTGTTTCGCCTGAACAGAAGTCGATCCTTTTTGGTAAGGTGTTTGCTGTAGCGAGCTTGATAGCACATTCTATTAATTCATCCAGGCCTTCACTTTTGTTGGCAGAAATAGGTACGACAGGCACGCCTAATATATCTTGCAGTTTTTGAAAGTCAATTGAACTGCCGCTGGTTACGAATTCGTCCATCATGTTAAGTGCGATAATCATCGGCAAGTTCAGTTCCATTACCTGTAAGGAAAGATAAAGGCTTCTTTCGATATTTGTTGTATCAATAATGTTAATTATGGCATTGGGTTTGTCGCGCAAAAGTAAGTCTCGCGTAACAATTTCTTCAGGGGTGTTTGGAGAAAGGGAATAAATACCGGGTAAATCAATAATTTTTATATCTGCTTGCGCAATGAGCTTGCCTTCAGTCTTCCCAATAGTTGTTCCGGGAAAATTACTCACATGTTGGCTGCTGCCCGTTAATTTGTTGAACAGCGTACTCTTACCACTATTTTGATTACCAACTAGTGCAAAAGTAAGATTCATTATTTTACCTCGATAATTTCAATTTTATTGGCTTCTTCTAGCCTGATAGTTAATTCATAACCTCTTAAAAAAAGTTGTATAGGATCACCTAAAGGTGCTTTTTTTCGAACGAAAACAGTTGTTTTCGGTGTGAGGCCCATATCAAGCAGACGTCGGCGCAGAGGGCCAAAACCGCCAACCTTAGTTATGACTCCGGTATGGCCGATACGTAATTCGTCTAAAGTCATAGCGAACATCCTTTCGGTTTGCTTAAGCTAACTCGCCTGCAAAAAAAATAGAAATAAATATCTCTGTAATGTATTATAAGCTAATTCAGGCTACAATTAAAGAAAAAGTTTTTAGTGAAAGATATTTGTGTGAATTTATAATAAAAATAGAAGTTTCTTGATATTGAAGATTAGGGTGTGACTCATATTTTAGACTTGACATAAAAATTAAAAAGGTTATAATACTAATTAAGAATTATTATCAAATGGAGAAAAGATAATGATTACACGAAACACCATGCAAAAGCAACTTGTACTGGAAGCAATCTGTGCTTTGAAAAATCATCCCACAGTTGATGAAGTGTATAAGTACATTGTTGAAAAGTATCCAGGTATAAGTAAGGGAACTGTATACCGCAACATAAACACACTTGTAAATGCCGGCATGCTTGCTAGAATTGTCTGTCCTTCAGGGCCGGACCGGTTTGATGATGTTACGCAAAAGCATTATCATATAAATTGCAAGCAATGCGGTAGTTTTGTTGATGTTCCTTTAGATTATCACAGCCATTTTGATAATTTAGTGTCTGATTTAACAGGTTACAAAATAGATAGTCATGACATTGTTTTTAACGGTCTTTGTCCAGTTTGCAGGCAAACTTTGCTGAATAACACGGATAAATAAAAAGGCTAACACGGTGTCAACTCAATATATTACTAAATGGAGGAGATTAACTATGGGAAATTTGAAAGGTACAAAAACTGAAGAAAATTTAAAGACAGCATTTGCAGGAGAGGCTCAGGCAGCAACTAAGTATGCTTATTATGCAAGCCAAGCAAAAAAAGAAGGCTACAATCAAATTGCTGATTTTTTTGCTGAGACTTCCGGCAATGAAAAAGAACATGCAAAACTTTGGTTCAAAGCACTGCATGATGGGATACCAAGCACTGTTGAAAACCTTAAAGATGCTGCAGATGGTGAAAATTACGAGTGGACAGATATGTATGCTGGTTTCGCTAAAACTGCTGAAGAAGAAGGATTCCCAAGACTTGCTTATTTGTTCAAAGCTGTTGCGTCTATTGAAAATGGCCACGAGAAGAGATATCGCAAATTACTCGAAAACATTGAAAATGGTGTGGTTTTCCAGCGTGAAGAAGAACAAGTATGGATTTGTGCTAACTGCGGACATGTAGTACTTGCTAAATGCGCTCCTGAGAAATGCCCGGTTTGCGATCATCCAAAAGCTTATTTCCAGATTAAACCTTGCAATTTCTGATAATATATTAGTTTCAGACAGGCGGTATGACCGAAATTGAATCGGTTATACCGCCTGCTTTATTTGTTTTGTATTTTCGTATATAATAGCATGGAGTCAGAAGAACATTTATGCTTTTATCTTCGCAAATAAATAATAAATTATATTAAAGAAATTAAAGGGGCAAATTATGAGTTATGATAAGTTGGTGCCAAAACAAACAATAGAAGTTACTGTTACAGGGTTAGGCAGTACAGGAGAAGGTGTTGGCAAGGTCAATGGTTTCACTATTTTTGCGCATGGTGGTTTACCTGGTGAAATCGTCAAAGTAAAGCTTGATAGCGTGAAAAAAACCTATGCCATGGGCAGGGTAATTGAAATTATAAAATCGTCCGCCGATCGCTGCGAACCTGTTTGTCCTGTTTATGAGGAATGCGGAGGCTGTCAGTTACAACATCTGCGTTATGAAGCACAGCTAAAAATAAAAACGCAGCAGGTTAAGGATGCTTTAACTCGAATAGGTCATCTGAAAAATGTTGAAGTTTTACCTACCTTGCGAGCTATAGAACCAACTTTTTACCGTAACAAGATGCAGGTTCCTGTCGCCTCGAATGAAGGGCAATTAGAAATAGGATGTTTTGCAGCTTCTACACATCGCGTAGTCAACGTCGATAACTGCTTTATTCAGAAGGATAAAAACAACAAAATTATCGGTGTAGTACGTGACTGGATGAAAAAATATCGTATCCCTGCCTATAATGAAGATAAAGGAACTGGCATTATCAGGCATGTGATGGGAAGAGTTGGCGTACATACAGGAGATGTCATGGTAGTATTGGTTACGGCAACTTATGATATACCACATGCAAAAGAGCTGACCAAAATGCTCAGGGAGAATATTCCTGGTCTGAAGAGTTTTATACAAAACATTAACAAAAGACATACGAATGTAATTATGGGGCTAAAAGACAGACTAATATTCGGTAAAAGTACTATTCGCGATACACTAGGCTCTTTAAAGTTTAATATCTCAGCCCAGTC
>CAYTOV010000010.1:0-22322 GCA_964439485.1 uncultured Acidaminococcales bacterium
GTGCCGATATTAGCATGGGGTTTGGTTCTTTCGTATTTTTGTTTTGCCATTATTTACTACCTCCAAGTTAATTTAGTTTTTTCTAAATAATATAACCATTTTGGTGATTCGACTAGATATGAAAAATTCCTGCTAATAATTATTGAATATATAAATATTTTGTAATTTTTTATTTGAAATAAAGAAAAAACCTCATAACGAGGTTTATTTTAATTTGGTGGCGGCGCACGGATTTGAACCGCGGACACTCCGGGTATGAACCGAATGCTCTAGCCAACTGAGCTACGCCGCCATTATGGAAATAACAATTTGGAGCTGATGACCAGGATTGAACTGGTGACCTTATCCTTACCAAGGATACGCTCTGCCGACTGAGCTACATCAGCAAAATCATGGTTGCGGGGGCTGGACTTGAACCAACGACCTTCGGGTTATGAGCCCGACGAGCTACCAACTGCTCCACCCCGCGATAAAAGGTACACCAATAATTAAAAGTTGGTGGAGAGGGAAGGATTCGAACCTTCGAAGCCAGAAGCGGCAGATTTACAGTCTGCTCCCTTTAACCACTCGGGAACCTCTCCGTTTTTAACTTTTTGGAGCTGGCGAAAGGAATTGAACCCTCAACCTACTGATTACAAGTCAGTTGCTCTACCGATTGAGCTACGCCAGCGCTGCATTAGTGACATTGATTAGTATATAAGATGCGGATAAACTTGTCAATACCTTTTTTAACTTTTTTCAAAATATCGTAAAATTTTTACAGTTTTACGAAAAGCGGCAAAGACATCACAAGTAAAAATACCACAAAGTCACCACGGCCATTATAATACGATAATATGCAAAACTTGTCAACCTTGAACGATTAAGAAAACCAATAAACCAGAGAATTGAGATATAAGCAACTACGAAAGAAACGACAAAACCTATCGCCAGCAAGTACAAATCATTGGTAGTCAAAGCAGACATATTCTTCATCAAATCATAGGTGCAGGCTACAAACATCAAAGGTACCGCAATAATAAAAGAATATTCAGCAGCTGCCTTGCGCGTAAGACCAATCAGCAGACCGCCGCCTATAGTTGAACCCGAACGGGAAAACCCCGGCCACAGGGAAAGAATTTGGAAGGCACCAACAAGTACTGCTTGCCTGATCGATATTTTATCTACATCATTCAGCAAATATTCCTGCATATCTTCTGTTTTCTTCTCTGCGTACATCATCAAGAAAGCACCAAGAACAAAACCTATTGCCACCGTAAATGGTGAGAATAAATACTGCTTAATAGCACTGTGTGCGAAAAAAGCTATGCCCATTACAGGAACAATGCCCGCCGCTACGTGCCAGACGCTGAGACCTTTATCAACCTGCCAGCCTTCACGCGTAAAGAAATGTCTGAATTTATCTCTGTAAAGAAATATAACAGACAAAATTGCGCCCAGTTGTATAAAAATATCGAAAACCTTGGCAACCGGTCCATCAAAACCAAGCAAGTTTCCAACAATAATCATGTGTCCTGTCGATGAAATAGGCAGAAATTCTGTTATGCCTTCTACTATACCGATAATTATTGCTACTAATGTCAGATCCATTGTCTACCTTCTTTTTAGTTTATTGTGCCTCAGGCAACTTTCCTTATTATAGCTAATATAGCCATAACAAACCAGTACTATTTCATTAAACTTTTGTAAATTTTAATGAAATTATTTTGCGATTTCTCTTTTGGCAAGCAATGCTGCCAAAACAAGTTTGTCTGTAGGAAAAGCTAAAGATGGCGGATCAGTAAGTTCAAACCAGCCAAGTTCACTCGCATCATCACCCGCAAGCGGTGTTCCTGAAACAACTTTCGACAGAAACCAAATACCAACGGTATGCTGCTGCGGATTATGAAAATTAGAATGAACTGCAAATACTTCTGAAGGTTCGATAACCAGATTCGTCTCTTCCTCAATTTCACGTACAATACCAACTCTTACATCTTCATCATATTCAAGATAACCGCAAGGTATGCACCAAAGTCCAGGATATGTGATATTTGGGCATCGTCTCACCAATAGGATTTTACCATCTTCGTCCAAAATAATTGCCGCTACCCCTACTATTGGATTTTCATAGTGCACACGGCCACACCTACTGCAAACAAGTCTTTCTCTGCCTGTCAAATAGCGTTTAGTCAGTTCTGCCCCGCAAACTGGGCAAAAATGAAATCTTTGCCTCATATCTTAACACCCCTATTCTCAAAAAACGGGTAGGAATCCCCACCGGGACGCCTACCCATCGCTTTAATGAATTCTTAGTCGCCAAAACTAATGCTTAAATGGCGTGCAGCTCGGATAATATCGCTGTCAACTGGCACCAGATGAGGCTCTGAAGCTACTTTTTCAATTGGTACCACAACAATATTATTACTTTGCAGGGCTACCATCGTATTATATTTTCCCTGCAGGCAGGCCTCCACAGCAGCAACACCATAGCGCGTCGACAAAACCCTGTCATAAGGAGTAGGCGAACCACCGCGCTGCAGATAGCCTAATACGGTGCAACGTGACTCTATCCCGGTTCTCTCCTCTATTTCACGCACTAACTTTTCACCTGCGCCGCCAAGTCTGATCGGCTCATAGCTACCCTTTACCACGCGTGCGACAGAAAGCTCTCCGCCAACAGGTTTAGCGCCTTCGGCTACAACGATAATACTGAATTTTTTATTGCTTTCCTGCCTCTGCTTAATCTTTTTTAAAACAGAGTCTATTTTATAAGGTATTTCAGGAATCAAGATACAGTCAGCACCGCCGGCAATCCCTGAATGAAGGGCAATCCAACCGGCATATCTTCCCATAACTTCCAGTGCCATCACCCTGTGGTGTGACTCCGCGGTAGTGTGCAGCCTGTCCAAAGCATCCGTAGCCTCAGCCATTGCAGTATCGAACCCGAAAGTCCTTTCTGTGCATGGCAAATCGTTGTCTATAGTCTTCGGCACACCAACAACCTTCACGCCGCATTCTTTGCTAAGTTTGTTTGCGATATTAAGGCTGCCGTCGCCACCAATTACAATCAAAATATCAATTTCATACTTTTTCAAATTTGCGACAACTGTTTCCCGCATGTCTTTATAAACCGGTTCGCCGGCACCATCTGTTCCAACAGCAAAATGAAAAGGATTATCACGGTTGGTTGTTCCCAGGATAGTGCCCCCGCGCGGGAGAATCCCTGACACATCCTGCAAATTCATTTTCTTGATATTATCTGCAACCAAGCCATTAAAACCATTTTCTATGCCATAAATTTCATAATTGTTCTGAATCGCTGTTTTCACAACTGCTCGTATGACCGCATTCAGTCCCGGACAATCACCGCCTCCTGTGAGAACTGCTAATCTTCCCTGGGTAACCATTACACACCCCTGTTCTAATCCATATTCCAAATTTTGAACCCGTCCGCATTAATTTTTATCGATTCTGTCCCATCAAATTTATCATAACAGAGACAGCCATTTTCGTAGTAACCAGGCCATGCCGCAACTATCACAAATTTCTTGCCCAATTTACGTAATAAATCAGCAACATCAATGTGGAAAACTGGTACGAATAACGTCTGAAGCCTGTCAAGCAGAACTACCTCGGAATTATAACCTTCAAGTATTTCGCCGATCATTTCGGCCGCCTTTTCCTGACGCAATGCTGGTAAAAGTTCCAGAAAATCTTCAGTAATTAATAAGCGGCAATCAACGTAGTCCCACGCTTTCTTGGCTGCCGCCTCACGCAGAACACCGCTCTTACCGCTTCCTGGCTTACCTGTAATAATCAAAACTTTCCCTTCAGCCTCTTGCAGGCCTTCTACCTCTTTTACAAAATCCTCTACCTGGCTCATGTTCTTCGCCCTCCTTAGTTTTTTCGTAAACAGGTTTGCTCGTCTTAAGATGTTTTTAGTATTCGTCGCTCATTTACAAACTCCTTTAAAAAATAAAACATCATTTAGAAAAATCTAAATGATGTTGCAATCTGTTACATATCTATCAAATTATTTGTCATTCTTGCGATGACTGCCAAATCTCTCTGAAGGGTCCATCGCCATCAAGCCACAATAAACATTTTTTAAATCTGTACCCTCAGCACGGGAACTGAGATACTTTTCCAGCTTACGTTTAACGCGCTGCAAAGCATTATCAATAGACTTGATGTGACGATCAAGATCAACCGCAATTTCCTGATAAGATTTTCCATCCAGATAACTCATGAGAACTTTCCATTCCAAGTCACTCAGAATGTTGTTCATCTTATTTTCTATATCCAGAAACTCTTCACGACTGATAACCATCTCTTCGGGATTTGCTACCTTGGCTCCGGAAATAACATCCAGCAAAGTTCTGTCAGAATCCTCTTCATAAATAGGCTTGTTCAAGGAAACATAAGAATTAAGAGGTATGTGTTTCTGTCGCGTAGCTGTTTTGATAGCCGTAATTATCTGGCGGGTCACACAAAGCTCTGCAAAAGCTCTAAAAGAAGAAAGCTTGTCACTACGGAAATCTCTTATTGCTTTAAAAAGGCCTATCATGCCTTCCTGAATGATATCTTCTCTTTCAGCACCAATTAAAAAATAACTTCTTGCTTTGGCACGTACGAAATTACGATATTTATAAAGCAAATATTCCTGCGCCAAAAGATTCTCATCTTGTTTCGCAGCCATAACGACCTCTTCATCGGTCATATTTTCAAATGCCTGATAGGGATCATTCGTTACACCTGAACGCATACAGCATAGCCTCCCTTTTTCTTTTATTGGATAATCGAAAGCCTGCTATGTTAATCGTAAAATTAATTATACAATAGTTTTTTTTTACAAGTCAATCAAGACTTAGTTGCTATCTGCGCAAACGCTCCAGTTTAACCAGCACATCATCCTTAAGCCTGTTGCCTACCTCATTACGTGCCTTACCTTTAACTTCCCTGCTATTGCGCTCATTTATTTGTTTTTTTACCGCCAGATAGTCTTCGTTAAACTCTCTGGCCGAAATACGATAAGCTCCAACGCCTAAAATAACTATCTGCTCGGCATAATCACTGGTTACGACAAATACTTTATTACCTTCTTTTACTAATTCATAGGTTCTGCGTTCAATCCAGGAATCAGCAGTTTCGCCCTCCGCGGTAAATACTATCCTGGCCCCCGCACGACTTTCTTCGTTGGACAACCCCTGCACTTCCTGCGCATCAAAAACCAAGATAACCTCCTGGCCTTTAAAAGCAGCATATTCGGCAGCAACCGCCAGCAGCATTTCGCGGGCATGCTCCAGGTTCTCTTCCCGAATAGTCTTAAACTCTTTCCAGTTATTTACTACATTATAACCATCGATTAAGAGCCATTCCTTCATAGTTATTCACCGGCTCTTTGCCTTACAATTTCAAAAAGCAATATTGCGCCCGCAGCAGATGCATTCAAAGAAGAAACACCGCCACGCATCGGGATTTTCACCAAAATATCGCAATTTTCTTTGACAAGACGGCCAAGGCCTTTGCCCTCAGCGCCAATAACGAGAACTACAGGGCCTTTTAAATTAGCAGCAAAATAGTCTGCCTCGCCCTCCATATCAGCACCAACGACCCACAAACCTTTTTTCTTCAGTTCCTCTATGGTCTGTGAAATATTGCCAATACTGACTACAGGAACATATTCTATTGCGCCCGCTGAAATTTTAGCTACAACTGCATTCAAAGGGCAGCTACGACGCTTTGGCATCAGTACTCCATGAACACCGGCAGCATCAGCAGTTCGGATGATTGCTCCGACATTTTGCGGGTCCTGAAGCTCATCAAGCAAGACGAGAAATGGAGCTTCACCCTTTTCTGCCGCTATTGCCAACACCTCATCCAGATCATAAAAACGGATAGGAGCAGCCATGCCAACAACACCCTGATGGCGAATTCCTTCTGCCATATTGTTCAGCTTTTCAATTTTTACATATTCAACAAGCACACCGGCCTCTTTGGCTAAAGCAATGATTTCACCAATGCTGCCGCCTTTGACGCCATCCTGCACGAATAATTTGTTAAGGGACCGGCCGCTGCGCAGCGCTTCAATAACAGAATTTCGTCCCGCTATCAATTCTTCTGACATATTTCTTCCTATCCTTTCGCAGCTTTAGCCTGCAAAGCAGCTAAACGGCCGCAGGTCATTGCGCCTTCCGTACAAATTCCATCAGTAACACAGGAAGGGCCTGCCTTTTCAAACAAAACAGGAGCCACTTCCTTCACTTCAGCCAACATTTTATCAGCCAAAGCCCGGATTTCCCACTGAGCGCGACTGCAGCAGCGCAGGCGGAAAAAATTATATAAAGATCTGACATTCATCGTTACTACTATTTTGGTTTCTGCCGCATTAGGCAGGATGTAGCGAGCGTCTTCCGCCGGAATGCCCATTTCTGTCCACTCCGTATAAAGCTTCCTGACTTCACCCATCAGTTTTTCAAACTTTTCGCGTTCCGCAGGCCTTGCGGCTATGGAAAGAGGCAAAATCGTTTCAAAATCATGTTCCTTTACATAACGCTGTGATTGCTGAGAATAAGAGGCTATGCGGTGGCGAACGAGTTGGTGGGTAAGAACGCGGGAAACACCTTCAATGGCGAAAGTAAAGGTAACATGCTCAAGCGTCGAAAAATGTCCCATCTCAACCAATTTGCGCACTAGTTTCGCGGCCTGTTCGTCAGTAATCTTCTCTTCCAACTGAGCAGCGCCAATTGGTGAATAACACAATCTGGCACTCATAGCGACAGTTTTTTCCGGTTCCGGCGTATAGCGCAAAAGTTTTACCTGCATATCTTAACTAAACCTCCTGGAGTCTATTTCACTTCTGATAATCTCGAAAGAACGCTCCAGAATCTCTTCCAGGCGCTCTTCTTTTTCTGCAAGAAACAACCAGCCAACCAGTGCCTCAAAAGCTGTACCTTGGCGATATTCGCGCACGCTGGCACTCTTTGGCACAGTTGACTTGGTATTGCGTCCGCGTCTGGCAATTGCCTCTTCCTCAGCATTTAACTCCTCAGCTAAGGCATCCATGGCTTTGGCCTGCATTACTGCAGAAACCATCTTTGCTCCCAGATCATGGATAACGCGTACCTGGCCTGAGGTAGGTAAAAGACGCAAACGTACGTAAAGCGAAAAGACAACATCGCCTACATAAGCAAGAATTACTGGATTCAGTTGTTTAGGCTCCGGCAAAACCAGGCCTTCTGAAGCACACGCAGCAAGGGCATGTGCTCGTATCATCTGATATTGTTCAAATTTCACTGACGTTTCCACCGTACTCCCTGCGGAGTATCTTCCAAAATAATACCGGTTGCTGCAAGCTTATCCCGCAAAGCGTCGGCTTGTGCATAATTTTTGTTTTGACGAGCTTCCTGGCGAAGCCCGATCATCATTTCGACCAAAGCATTTTCCAAGCCAGCGTCAGCACTTTCTTCTGAAGCTGTTTTTTCCAGGACACCAATAATACTGCACATCTCGGCAAAAACTTTCTTCATCAAATTAACAAGCTTACCATCAGGTCTGTTATTGGTTGAAACGACATGCTGGTAGTAAGTATTGATTTCGCGGCCCAAAGCAAACATATGACTGATTGCAAGAGCGGTATTGAAATCATCTCTCATCGCTTCCAGAAATTCTATGCGTAACCCAGCAATTTTATTTTGCAAAGCAAGACTTTCTTCAGTAGGACCAACACCAGGAATTTGCTCTAAAGTACGCAAATTTTCCTGTGCTGTTGCCAATCTGGTCAAGCTGCGTTCAGCTTCTTTCAGGCGTTCATCACTGAAGTCCAGTGGGCTTCTGTAATGAGTTGAAAGAATAAAGAAACGCAGAGTTTCCGGTTCAAAATGTTCCAGAATATCGACTACCAGGAAGAAATTACCCAGTGACTTCGACATTTTTTCTTCGTTAACAGTAATAAAACCGTTGTGCAGCCAATATTTGACAAAAGGATGCTTACCTGTGCAGCCTTCGGATTGAGCAATTTCATTTTCGTGATGTGGGAAAATCAAATCACTGCCGCCGCCGTGGAAGTCGAAGCTCTCGCCCAGATATTTCATGCTCATGACAGAGCACTCAATATGCCAGCCCGGTCTGCCTTCTCCCCATGGACTGGTCCAAGAAGGTTCACCTGGTTTAGCAGCTTTCCAAAGAGCGAAATCCATTGGATTTTCTTTGCGCTCGTCAACATCAATGCGTGCACCAGCCAGCATATCATCCAGATTACGTCCGCTTAGTTCGCCGTAGCGATCAAATTTTTCAACACGATAGTAGACGTCGCCTTCAACTTCATAAGCGAAACCATTTTCGATTAATTTTTCTACCATGGCGATAATTTCGGCCATATGGTCGGAAACACGCGGATAAATATCAGCTCTTCTTACATTGAGTTTGTCTATAGCCTCAAAATAGGCATCAATATAACGACCACAAATATCACTCCACGCTACTCCTTCTTTATTGGCAGCGTTAATTATTTTATCATCAACATCTGTAAAATTCTGCACATGGGTTACTTCGTAGCCTTCATGTTCCAAAAAGCGGTGAATAACATCCCAGGTAACAAAAGGACGCGCATTACCGATATGCGGGTGATTGTAAGGGGTTACGCCGCAAACATAAATGCTGGCTTTGCCTGGTTCAATAGGCACAAATTCTTCTTTTTGCCTGGTCAAAGTATTATAAACTTTTATGCTCATCTTGGTTTTCTCCTTTATGCGAGAGTTACCCCAGCTTTTTGCAGACTGCCCTTAATGCGTTTCAAAGTACGCTCCAGGCCAAGCAGAGGAATAATCTCTGTCAATTCTGGGCCGTGCTGATTACCGGTAAGCGCAACACGGATTGGCATATAAACACTCTTGCCGCCCAGTTTGGTGGTTTTCTGGATTGTTTTAAATGTAGCTTTAATACCTGCAGCATCAACTGCTTCCAACTGCCCTAGCAACTCAAAAAGCATATTCATAACTGTCGGAACTGTTTCTTCGCTCAAAACAGCTGCTGCTTCTTCATTTTCGAAAGAAAATTCATCATGGAAATACATAGCTACTACTTCTGGAATCTGAGCTGCATAAGAAACATGTTCCTTACTGGTCAAAACAACTTTTTTCAACCAAGCCAGTTTGTCGCCCGCTTCCTCGCCTGTCATAAACCCAGCTTCAATCATCTGTGGTTTGCTGGCTTCGAAGAAAGCCTCGTCATCCATCTGTCTCATATAATGCTGGTTGATCCAGTTTAATTTATCTAAGTCAAAAACAGCCGGATTCTTGGCAACATGATCCATGGAAAACGCTTGTATCAACTCTTCGGTGGTGAAAATCTCCTGTTCACTGTTCGGCGCCCAGCCCAGCAGTGCGAGGAAATTAACGATACCTTTAGGGCAATAACCAAGTTTTCTGTATTGGTCAACAGAAGTTGCACCATGACGTTTACTCATTTTCGTACGATCTTTGCCCAAAATAAGCGAAATATGACCAAAAATAGGCTTTTCAAAAGCCAAAGCATCATAAATCAGTGATTGACGCGGCGTGTTGGACAAATGCTCTTCCGCACGGATAACATGAGTGATATGCATCAAAGCATCATCAATTACCACGGCATAATTGTAGGTAGGAATGCCATCTGACTTAACAATAACGAAATCGCCGATACCATCTGAATCAAAAACCACATCACCGCGGACCATGTCATGAATGACAATCTGTTGCCCAGCCGGCACTCTGAAACGAACGGTCGGTTTACGTCCTTCTTTTTCAAAGGCAGCAATCTGTTCAGGTGTCAGATTTCTACACTTGCCCATATAACGCGGCATTTGGCTCTGAGCAGCCAGAGCCTGACGTTCGGCTTCGAGTTCTTCATCGGTACAATAGCAGTGATAAGCCTTGCCTTCGGCCAAAAGTTGTTCTGTATATTTTCTGTACAAGTCCAGACGTTCCGTTTGACGGTAAGGACCGTATTCGCCGCCGACATCAACGCCTTCATCCCAATCCATTCCCAACCATTTGAGAGCAGCCTTGATATTTTCCTCTGACTCTCTGCTGGAACGTTCCAAATCTGTATCTTCAATTCTTAAAATCAATTTTCCGCCGGTTTTACGGGCTAAAAGCCAGTTAAACAAAGCTGAACGTGCGCCACCGATATGAAATGGTCCGGTAGGGCTTGGTGCAAATCTTACTCTTATTTCCTTTTCCATGAACAAAACCTCCAAATATGTAAAACGCTATATCGTTTAAATTATAGCACAAAGTCTCTTCTGGTACCTTGAAAAACGTTACTGCTGCGGCAACCTGCAAACGGTAATCACTGCCTGCGCAGCTATACCTTCGCCTCGGCCTGTAAAACCAAGCTGTTCTGTAGTTGTTGCTTTAACATTGACTGCATCCTTGTCAAGCTGAAGTACTTCAGCCAGATTGCTTTGCATCTGTTCGCGGTAAGCAGCTAACTTTGGTTTTTGCGCAATAATGGTGATATCGGCATTGCCAACCTGCCAGCCTTTTTCCTGCAGTAATCTTGCTACATGACGGAGCAAAATCATACTGTCAGCATTTTTATACTTTTCATCAGTATCAGGAAAATGCTGTCCAATATCGCCTAAAGCGACAGCACCCAGCATAGCATCCATTAAGGCATGAACGGCTACATCAGCATCAGAATGACCTGCAAGCCCCAGTTCGTAAGGAACCTGGACACCACACAAAATCAATTTTCTTTCCGCAACAAGGCAATGTACATCAAATCCACTGCCCACACGCATTGTAAGATTTCTTTCCTCTTTCACAAGCTTTTCTTCTCCCTTGTGTAGTAAAGCTTTGGCCCAGACGAGGTCATCCGGGGTCGTGATTTTATTATTCGTATAAGAACCTTCGGCAACAACAACAGGCTTACCTAAAAGTTCAACAGCACCAGCATCGTCAGTGACATCTATCTTTTCTCTCTGCAACATTTCATAGGCCTGCTTTAAAAGCTGCGTACGAAAAATCTGTGGCGTTTGTATCGCCCTTAATTTGCTGCGTTCCAAGGTAGTAATCACTTTGCCTTCAGCATCAATCAGCTTGGTAGTATCCTTAACCGGTACGCCGGCAACTGCAGCGCCACTAATTTGCGCCGCTTCAAAAACACGCGCAAAGATATCAGGCGTAGCAAAAGGTCTGGCACCGTCGTGAACAGCAACAAAGTCTTCGCCGTCTTGCACAAGGCATAAAGCATTGAAAACAGAGTCCTGCCTTTCCCTGCCGCCAGCAATTATCTGCCAGCTAAGCTCCGGAAAGTAAGTAGCTTCGTATTTTTGCAGGATTGCCGTTCCTTCTGCTAACTCATCAGGCCGTACCACAATAATTGCACGTTTTACTCCTGCAACCTGACTCACCTGATGCAGGTTATGGACAATTACCGGCAAACCCTCCAGCAGCAAAAAAGCCTTATTCATGCCCAGGCCCATCCTTCGACCTGATCCTGCTGCCGCCAGAATAACAACTATTTTTTTCAAAACAAAACAACCCCCAATGTTATTTCATGCGGGCAAATATCATACGACCGGCTGAAGTCTGCAAAACAGAAGTAACAACTACACTGACGCTTTCGCCAATATACTTCTTGCCACCTTCAACAACAATCATCGTTCCATCGTCCAGATAGGCAACTGCCTGACCGCTTTCTTTGCCTTCCTTGGCCAGGAATACCAGCATATCTTCGCCTGGCAGAACCACCGGTTTAACAGCATTGGCCAGGTCATTGATATTCAAAACACCTACGCCCTGGATTTCAGCAACTTTATTCAAATTGAAATCATTAGTTATTACCAGGCCGCCTATTTCCTTAGCCAGTCTAACCAATTTAGCATCAACCTCTGTAATATCGTCATAATCCGTATTGATAATTTCCACCTGCTGGGAAAGTCCATCCTGCATAGCTTTAACAACGTCGAGACCTCTGCGGCCTCTTTTACGTTTCAACGTATCTGACGAGTCAGCAATTTTTTGCAGTTCTTCCAGTACAAAACCAGGAATAAAAAGCACGCCTTCCAGGAAACCTGTCTTCAGAATGTCGGCAATACGGCCATCAATAATAACACTGGTATCTAATATTTTATGATTGCTGCAAACATTGTCCGCCTCTGCTTCTTTGCTCGCTTCTCTGGAAGTACGCAAAGACCAGATACGGTTAAAAAATGAAGTGATATCAGTGTGTTTTATCAAAGCTACCTTTGCTCCGACTATTGCCAGAATCAGGCTAAGGATCAATGGAATATACATGCCGATGATTGGCAGATGTGAAAAAGGACTACCTATCAGATTAGCTACGATAAGACCAATAGTGGCACCCATAGCGACTACCAGGATATTACTGGTCGGAACCTTAGCTAAGACAGCAGCCATTACCTCGGTAAAACGCATAGTATATGCAATGATAAAATTTGAAACTGCATAACCTATCGCACCAAACAAACAAAAACCCAGCGCATCCGCAATAACAGTTGCTAAGGCAAAACCAAAAGGACCATTTTTGAACATATCATTAGGTATCATTTCGGAAAGATAAGGAACCAGATAATCCATCAAAAGCAGACCTGAAACTGCAAATACAAGTACTATTGTCAGTTTAAGAATTCTCGTTAACATTTTCTCACCTCCTTCCTGTCTCTTACGCCATAATCTTACTACAAAAGAAGAGTTTTTAATAGGTCATATCAGGCAAAAAAAATAAAATACGCCGAGTAACGACGTATTTTAATGTTAATTTAAATTAAAAAACTTGTGCAACCATTTATCAGCTTCTTCAAGTTTTTGGGAACGCACCAGCATAACCTCGCTCAGAAGAATCTGGCGTGCAGTATTTAAAAGTCTTCGTTCACCAGTTGAAAGCTTTTTCTCTTCTTCCTGAACCGCCAAAGTTCTTACAACACCGGCAACCTCAAAGATATCTCCACTTTTCATTTTCTCAAGATAGAGATTGAAACGTCGGTTCCATGTAATGCTCTTCATTATATTTTCAGGGCGTGAGATAAGAACGTTCTCAATATCAGCAAGCTGTTCTTCACTGATTACATGCCGAAGCCCTACTTGTTCAATATTTTTTATTGGGATCATGATTTTCATGTCACCCAGAAGCATCTCAAGTATGAAATATTCGACAACGCCACCATTTTCATCGTTGCGTTTTTCTATAGAATTTATCATACCTGCACCATGCATCGGATAAACAATCTTATCTCCGGTTTCGAACATTCGCCATGCCCCCTTCATTGTCACAATATTATCTTAGCATAAATAATTTACTTTGTCAAAATTTTTTATTGTATCATGTAGTTTTTTACATGTCAATCATATTTTAATATATTTAATTATAATCCTTAAAATTGACAGTCCAAAAGTGTTTATTTATAATTAAGCCAAGAGAGGTGCTAAATATGAAAGATAATTCCTGTCAAGACTTCCAAGCCAATGTTGAAAAATATCTGATTCGTCACAAAAGCGTTCTCGATATCATGACGAAATATCAAGAATCCGCAGCACGCGTTAATCGTGCTCTTGCCAAATCCGTAACGGAATGCGGCTGCATCAAGATTGAAGCACATAAGCAAAGCGTGCCCCAGGATGTTACCTTCACATGTCTAAAAGACTATATGTCATCACATGTCGATGGTGATCTTTGCCCTCACTGCAAGGAAACCCTCTCCAAAGAAATCGGCCATTCGCTTTTTTACCTGGCAGCTTTATGTAATCTTACCGGGTTGAAAATGGATAGTGTTATGCAAGAAGAAAATAACGCCATCGCCACACTAGGTTTCTATTACCTTTCTTAAAAAATCAAGTATAAGAGCTGCTTTCTCTGAACGGTTAGATTTCAGAGAAAGCAGCTCTTTTATTTTTCAAAAAAAGCAGCCAGTGCTTCTTCCACTGTATTTACCTGAATAATACCTGTCGGTAAACTTTTCGCAGACAAATTGCCTGTTGGTGTAACAAATTTTTGAAAGCCCAAATTCTGCGCTTCTTTAATTCTTCTTTCAACAAAGCCAACTCTGCGAACCTCGCCAGTCAGGCCCACTTCCCCTACAGCAAGAATTCCCGGCATTACCGGCTTGTTACGATAGCTGGAAACAATTGCCGCTATGACAGCAAGATCAGCCGCCGGCTCCGTCACTCGGGCACCACCGACAACATTGACATAGACATCCTGCGTGCCAAAATCCATCCCTAGCCTTTTTTCCAGAATTGCCAGCAGCATATTAACCCTATTGTAATCAAAACCAACAGCAGTTCTGCGCGGCATACCATAAGGCGTCCTGGCTACCAGCGCCTGCATCTCAACCAGCAAGGGGCGATTACCCTCCAGACAAGCGCAGACAACTGAGCCAGGTACCGCAGAAGCACGTTTTTCCAAAAAAAGACCGGAAGGATTAGCAACTTCTTTCAGACCGCTCTCTTCCATAGAAAAAATACCGCTTTCGTTCGTAGAACCGAAACGGTTTTTCAAAGCTCGCAGCACACGGAAAGCATAAGATCTTTCACCCTCGAATTGTAATACAACGTCGACCATGTGTTCTAACAGCCTTGGTCCTGCTATATTACCTTCCTTGGTAACATGGCCAATAATAAGAACGGCAATACCAGTAGACTTAGCAAACCGAAGCAATTTGGCAGTACACTCCCTGACCTGTCCAACGCTCCCGGCAGCCGTCTCAAATTCCGCATTGTACATAGTCTGTATCGAGTCTATTACAAGCAGCGCCGGCTTAACCTCCTGCGCCTGTGCAAGAATAACCGCCAGATCGGTCGCCGTCATGATAAGTAGGCCACTGCCGGAGCCGCCAAGACGTTTCGCACGCATCGCCGTTTGCGCTTCCGACTCCTCACCGGACACGTAAAGAACTTTGATGCCATTTTCGCTGAACTTCATGCTGGCATCCAAAACTATGGTTGATTTGCCGATACCCGGGTCACCACCGAGGAGGACCAAAGAGCCTGGCACTATGCCGCCACCCAGAACGCGATCAAATTCACGGATACCTGTTGCCATTCTTTCTAAATGATCGATTGACACGCTGTCTAATGTCTTAGGACGCGGATTTTCCTTAACTGCTAAAAAAGAAGCTTTACTTTCAGGCACTACAGTCTCTTCGACTAAACTATCCCATTTTCCGCACTCAGGGCATTTGCCAAGCCATTTCAAAGTTGTGTAGCCGCAATTCTGACATACATAATGAATTTTAATTTTCGCCACTATTCTATCTCCTCACCCATCAGCGGGCAGTAAAGTCCGTCAATCTTCGATTTTTGTTCCTGCAAGCCTGCCAATGGCCTCTGTGAAAATTGCGCCGCGTTCTCTGGCCTCTACTCTGCCTTCCAGCACTTCCATCATAAAGGAAAGTAAAACCGCTTCTCTATAAGTAATTCCATTTGCCTTGGCAAACTGTCTGATTTTATTTTCCCTTTGCCCGGAACTTTTTCCCATTTGCTGGCGTTCCCCATTCATTAGACGGACAATGCGCACGAAGCCTCCGCTGCCACGTCTGGATTCCACGATATAACCGCGCTCAGGCGTAAATCTGGTGCTTAAAACATAACTTATCTGGGATGGCGCGCAAGACAATCGGTCAGCTAGTTCATTTCTCTGTACAAATATCTGATCTTCCTCATCAAGCAAAAGTTGACGAACGATAAAATTCTCTATATCATCTGCAAGGTTTTTCACGAATCCCACCACCTTTCATAACAAATAGGGCAATCACATTTCTACTTCTATTATATTTGACTATTTGACTTTTATCAAGTTTTTACGTGCAGTGGGCAAAGCAAACAAAAAAACGCCGGCTTTTTCAGCCGGCGTTTTTGTTTATTTATTCTCTTTTATTTTCATAGCGAATTCATAGCCAAACTTTTCAGCCTCGCCAGTTTCACCGCTTTGCGGTTTCCATTTACAGTTAAAGCCTGGCTGCAAATCAAACCCTGCCTTTGTAATAAATTCTTCCATATCTTTTTGGGCTCCGCCGCTCCAACCATAAGTACCAAAAGCAGCTGCCAGCTTTTTGCCTGGTTTCAGGCCTTTTAAATATGTCAGCAGTCCACCCATGGCTGGCATCATGCCATAATTCAGTGTAGGTGAACCGAACAATACGCCACCGGCTTCCAAAAGTTCCGCAACAATATGACTGTTATCGGTAGAGTTGAGTCTGAACAGTTTAACAGGAATCCCTGCACTTGCCGCTCCTGTCAGAATGGAGCGTGCAACATTCTCTGTGCCACCCCACATAGTTTCATAAGCAATAATCAGCGTGTCATTTTTTACTCCAACACCCCATTTGCTGTATTGCGAAACAATTTTCTCAATATGGGAGCGCCAGATAGCGCCATGACTTGGCGCTATCATTTTCAGCGGCAGACCTTCAATTTTTTGCAAAGCTTTTTCCACTAATTTAGCGTAAGGAGACAATATATTGGCAAAATATTTCTGTGCCTCAAAAAACAGGATAGACTCGTCAATTTGATCGTCAAAGCGGTTGCTCGTGCAATAATGTTGACCGAAAGCATCATTAGAGAACAAAATCTGATCTTCTTTCAGGTAGGTTGACATGGAATCAGGCCAATGCAGCATCGGCAGAGGCAGGAACTGCAGCTCCCGTTTGCCCAGAGAAAGAACATCTCCTTCTTTTACGGTAACAAAATTAAAAATATCACCATAATGCTGAATAGCTTCATTTTTTCCTTGCGGAGTAATAAAAAATACCGCATTCGGTGCTAATTCTGCTAGCTTTGGCAAAGCCCCGGAATGATCAGGCTCAACGTGATTAACTATAACATAGTCAATGTCCGCAGGATCAACTACTTTACTTATATTTTTGATATATTCATCAGTAAACGGTGCTTTGACAGCGTCAATCAGACAAATTTTTTCATCAACAATAAGATAAGAATTATATGTTACCCCGCGTGGAGTGACGTACCCATGAAAATCTCTTGTTGTCCAATCAATAATTCCTACGTCATAAATATTTTCTGCTATAGCCAATGGTTTCAATGCAATTCCTCCTTCAATTTATACTCTCGCGGTTAATCTTCTGCAAAACAGCGGATGCCGTTATTTTATCGAGCTTTATTTCCAACGAATGAAATTTATTCAAAGTACTGCGATGTCCGATACTGACAACTGTTGTCTCTGTAAGTCTTTCTTCTAACAGCTTATACATTACTTTTTCAGTATCTTCGTCCAGCGCAGAGGTTGCCTCATCCAAAAACAACCAATCTGGTTCATAAATGATAGCCCTGACAAAAGCGAGACGCTGTTGCTCGCCTATGGATAAAACGTGCGACCAATCTGCTTCCATGTCAAGATTACCTGCTAAGGATTCTATTTTGCAAAGTTCCAGCAAAGCAGTAAGTTCTTCATCGGTCTTTTGACGCGTTCC
Source organism: uncultured Acidaminococcales bacterium (assembly GCA_964439485.1). Lineage (GTDB taxonomy): Bacteria > Bacillota > Negativicutes > Acidaminococcales > Acidaminococcaceae > RZYP01. The sequence goes on from CAYTOV010000010.1 coordinate 17,414, forward strand.
AGGATAAAGCAGTGCTTCCCGCAAGGTGCCTAAAGGCAGATATGGTCTTTGCGGAATGAACATAATTTTTTCCTGTGCCGGCAATTCAATTTCGCCGCTGACAAAAGGCCAGATCCCGGCTATTGCTCTGAGCAGAGTGCTTTTGCCGCTGCCGCTTGCTCCTTTTACTAAAACATTCGTTCCTGGCTGCAACTCAAAATTTATGTTCTTCATCAGTTTAGAACCATCAGGAAGCTCCAAATCAAGATTTCTTACGCTGACTTTATTATCAATTGATTTTAAGCGTTTAAGGTTAAGCTGCGGTTTTTCATCTTCCACTTCTGTCATATGCAGTCCAAAACCGATAAGACGATCTACTACTGCCTGCCACTGTGCCAGAGAAGTGTACATGTCGACAAAATACGAAAGAGAGTCCTGTACCCTGCCAAAAGCTGCGGCAATTTGCATCAAACCACCTAAAGTTATCTCTCTGCTCAGATATCTTGGAATACATACTACAAAAGGAAAAATAATTGCGATCTGCGAGTAGCCGGAATTCAACCAGACAAGCTGTTTTTGTTTCTGCACTATTTTCCAAAAATTATCTAAAAGCAGTGTAAATCTCTTTTTAAAAACTGTACCTTCCTGCTTTTCGCCTTCATAAAAAGCCACGCTTTCGGCATTTTCACGCAACCTCATCATGCTGAAACGAAAATCCGCTTCATAGCGTTGCTGCACGAAATTAAAGCCGACCAGTTTCTGACCAACTTTGTGCGTTATCCAGGTACCGATCGCAGAATAAATGAGAGCTACCCAGACCAGGTAACCGGAAATATGAACTTCCTGCCCCAAAGCATTGAATTGCAAAGGTCCGGAAAGCTGCCACAAAATAACCACGAAAGAAACAAGAGTACAAAAAGCCTTCAAAATACCAATCGTAAACTGCAGTGTCATCTCTACAAACATTTTCACGTCTTCACTGATACGCTGATCAGGGTTATCTGTAGCAGTACTGAACATTTGCAGCCGATAATAGGTTTTATTGTGCAGCCACTCATCCAGATAGGCATTGGTCAACCAGCGGCGCCAATTCAGCGCCAAAACCTGCTGGAGGTAGAAAGAATATACCGCAACGATAATATATATTGCGGCGAGCCAGGAAAAATGAAATAATTCGCTGAAAATCTTGTCAGTCTCATAGTCCTGTAATGCAGTATAGAAAGCATTGTTCCACCGATTCAAAAGCACGAGTATGTACACATAGGCCAAAGTCAAAGCAATGATTGCGCCTAGCAGCAAAAAAGCTTTTTTCTTTTCTTCAGACTGCCAATAGCTTTTTGTTAATTGCCAGACATGCTGGACAAAAATCCGACCCAACAAGACTTTTTTCACTTTTTCTTCTCCTTTTGTCTAAAACGAATACATACTAATTACGACAGAAAGGCTGAAATTCCTGCAAAAAAAATGATGCCCCACCTTACGGAGGAGCATCATTAAGATCTAAACTATTCTTTTTGTTTCCTATTGAACAATTTGGCAATAAAGACAAACATAACCGGAATAACAAAAATACCCAGCATAGTCGTTATCGTCATGCCACCAACAACCGCATTACCCATGGAAACACGGGCACCGGCGCCTGGGCCTGTCGCAATTGCCAGCGGCAGACAGCCTAGAATAAAAGCAAAGGAAGTCATCAGGATTGGACGCAAACGCAGTTTAGCAGCATCAATCGCTGCCTGCATAGGCGTTTCACCCTTTTCCATATTCATTTTGGCATACTCAACAATCAAAATCGCATTTTTGGCAGCCAAACCAATCAAGGTAATCAGACCAATCTGCATGTAAACATCGTTCTGCAGACCACGTGCATATTGGACGAGGAAGCAGCCAAAGATGGCCGACGGTACTGAAAGCAGAACAGCCAAAGGTACTGCCCAGCTTTCATACAAAGCAGCCAGACAAAGGAAAACGAATATCAACGAAATGACAAATACTTTGGCAGAACTATCGCCTGATTCAATCTGGTCACGGCTCTGATCAACCCATTCATAGGTATAAGTAGACGGCAGTACTTCTGCTGCCACTTCTTCCAACGCTTTCATAGCTTGACCGGTACTATAACCAGGTGCGGCGTCACCAGCGATTTTCATCGCACTGGCGCCATTAAATCTTGTTATAGACGGCACTGTATTACTCTTTTCGTATTTCACCAAAGTATTTAAAGGCACCATCGTATCATTGCTGCTGCGCACATAGAAAAGACGCATAGAGTCGACATCTGTCCTATATTTAGCATCAGCCTGCATAACAACTTTCCAGGTACGGCCAAAACGATTGAAGTCATTTATCTCAGAACCACCTAGGAAAGTCTGCAGAGCGGTATAAACACTTGAAACAGGTACGCCCAGTGATTCTGCTTTCTCGCGGTCAACAGTGAATTTATAAGAAGGGGTATTGGTGTTAAAAGTTGTGTAAGCAACTTCAATTTCCGGTCTCTGGTTAGCTTTTTGCAAGAAGGTCTGTGCTAACGTGCTCATCTCTTCAGTAGAATCACCGCCCAGATTCATCAGATACATACCAAGGTTACCGGTACTGGAAGCACCTGGCAAAGCCGGCATATTGAAAGCCATCATATTCATTTCCGGCATACCCGCACCGATACCATAAATTTTCTTAATAGTTGATTGCACGTCAACATCACGTTTATCGAAGTCTTCCATAGCAGCAACCAAAAGACCAGCGCTGGCCTTTGGCGCATCGCTCAAGATGTCCATACCGGAGACTTCAAGCACATTCTTAACACCAGGTATTTTTTTTACTTGTTCGCCGGCCTTCAACATTGCCTGTATACCACGATTACTTGATGACGCTTCCGGCAAATTAAAGGCAACTATGCAAGCACCTTGATCTTCGTCAGGAACAAAGCCTGAAGGCAGAGTTTTTGCCATAACACCAGTAACAATGACCATAACTGCCATACCGGCAACTACCAGTTTCGTGTGTCTGATAGCTTTTTCTACGTTAACCGTATATCTGGAAAGCACTCTGGCATACCAGGCGTTAAAGCCTCCGACAATTTTGCCCAAGATACCTTTCGGCTCTGTTTCAGCAGTGCGTGGTTTCAGGACAAGAGCACACAAGGCCGGAGTCAAAGACAAAGCAATCAAGGCCGAAAGAGCCATTGATACGGAAATTGTTAAGGCAAACTGTTTGTACAGCTGCCCAACCGTACCGCCGAGGAACGCAACCGGAATAAAAACAGAAGCCAAAATGAAGGCGATAGCCACAACCGGGCCAGAAACTTCCTTCATTGCTCTGTATGTCGCTTCTTTTGGTGACAACCCCGTTTCCTGAATATGATGCTCTACTGCCTCAACAACTACGATAGCATCGTCAACAACCAAGCCGATTGCCAAAATCATTGCAAACATGCTGATGGTATTGATTGTAAATCCTAAGAAGATAAAGGCACCAAAAGTACCAACCAAAGAAACTGGCACTGCTAGCATCGGGATAAGCGTTGCCCGCCAACTGCCCAAGAAAATGTAAACAACAAACAAAACGAGCAATAACGCTTCAAAGAAGGTATGAGCAACTTTGGTCAAAGATTCCACGATATAAGTCGTGTTATCCTGAACAATTGTAAGCTCCATCCCAGATGGGAAACGTGTTTCCGCGTCTTTCAAAACTTCTTTAATCTTTGCTACTGTCTCTAACGCATTAGCATCACTCGTCAGATAAACTGGGAAAACAACGGAATCGCCGCCATTAAGCCGGCTGACAATAGTATCACTACGTGACCCTTGGCCAATCGTCGCTATATCCTTCAATTTCAGGTTTTGGCCATTTGATGAGCGAACTATTATGTTACCGAATTCTTCTTCAGTGGTTAAACGCCCTTGGGCGCTAGCGGAATATTGGAATTCCTGCTCCGCCGCCGTCGGTCGCGAACCTATCGAACCTACAGGAGCCTGGATATTCTGTGTCGTTAAAGCCGTGGAAACATCACTTGCAGTAACCCCTAGCTGCGCCATTTTATCCGGCTGCAACCAAATACGCATAGAATACTCTGGTCCATAGGCATCTACTGTCGAAACTCCTTTAACCCTCTTAACTGCATCAAGGAAGTTTGTCATTGCATAGGATTTCAGGAACATTCCATCATAAATATTATCCGGCGAATGCAGCGCAAAATACATAATCGTCTGTGCTGCTTGTTTGGTAGTAGTTATGCCATAGCTGGTCACTTCTTCCGGCATAGAAGCTTTGGCCTGGTCAACACGGTTCTGTACTTCAACAGCTGCAATATCCGCGTTTTTGTCCAAATTAAAATAAATATCAAGCGTATAACCACCATCGTTCGTACTGGTAGAACGCATATCAAGCATATTCTCTACGCCATTAACCTTTTGCTCGATGGCCTGCGCAACAGCTTGTTCAACTGTCTTGGAGTCAGCACCAACATAATTAGTCGACACTGTAATCTGCGGTTTGGTAATATTTGGGTACTGGGCTATCGGCAGATTAAACCCGGCAAGGGTTCCCAACAAGGTGATAAGAATTGCCAGCACTATTGCAAAGACCGGACGGTCAATAAAAAAACGTGCCATTAGTTATTACCTCCTTGTTATTTTGTTGTAGATGTATCAAGGTCCTGTTCAGTCATAGCCTCTGCCTTAACAACAGAACCCTTTTTAACCTTTTGAGTACCTTCTACGATAATATTTTCAGTGCCGTCAAGGCCGCTTTCAACAACCCATAACCTGCCAACACGAGCACCAAGTTTAACTTCTTTCATTTCAACTTTGTTCTCACTGTTTACTACATAGACAAAAGTCTTATACATTATTTCCGTTACGGCACGCTGTGGTACCAGCAAAGCATCCTTCTTAGTACCAACATTGGCCTGCAGATGAGCAAACATACC
>CAYTOV010000010.1:22422-23999 GCA_964439485.1 uncultured Acidaminococcales bacterium
ACGACATTTGTTTCCCCTAAGTCAACCTGAGCGGATGACAACAGTGCCTTTTGTGCTTCCACCTTGGCTTCGCTTTGTTCCAGCTCTGCCATGGTATTATCCAAAGTTTGCTTGGAAATAGCACCTTGTTCATATAATTTCTGATAGCGGTCAGCATCACGACGTACACGGCTCAAATCAGCCTGTGCGCTGGCAACTTGTGCCTGATAATTCCAGGATGTAGCCTGATAAGTTCGCGGATCAATAACAAACATCAATTGACCCTTCTCAACTTTGTCACCGCCATTAACATATTTCTCCGTAATCATACCGGTAACACGCGCTTTCATCTGCACTTCGTTCTGAGCTTCCACAAAACCAGAATACTCGTAAACAATAGGTGTATCGCGTTTGATTACCTGCATAGATTTTACCAATGTTTCTGCAGGTCCCGCTGCTTGTTTGCCACCACAGCCGGTTACCGCGAGCATAGACGCAATAGCGAGTGCCAGCGCCATAACTTTCTTTTTCCCTAACATCTGTATCCTCCTCCATTAAAGTAATACTACTTGAAGCATTACCGGAAATCCCATTGTTCTATATATAAAGAACACAGCTATCATTATATGTTGTCATATTAGCAAAAGCAAACCCGATTAAACGAAACTATAGCTCTTTTTCTCACTTTTTCTTGCTTATACTCCGTTTTTCTTCTTTTGACTACTCAGTCAGTTTTGTTTTTCTATTTTATTATCAGCGAAATATTTTGCTAGTTCTTTTTTGGGCACATTAATCTGCTCCATACGTTGTTTTTCCACATTGCGCTGCAAGAAAACAAAGTTGTCGCCGTCGAAATAGTAGCTGTCCATAGCTGCAGCGGTAACCTTATTACCCTGTTTGGCAGTTATTTCTGCAACTTTTTCCCACATTTTCTTATCATTACCTAGTAATTTTTCCAGTGGAACCAGTTCCCCTGTAGCAAGGTCAAAGTTAAACGGTTTGAGGATATCTTCGTTACCGCCCTTACCATCTTTTTTGCCGGTCATAAGTATGCTCAACAGTTTATAGCCGCCATACTTTACCTCATAATTCATTTCCAGGTAACCCTTATTTTTGATTTCGTCGAATTGCGCACGGACAAAACTCTCTATCTGGGCATTAGTCTTCCACTGCGCTGCTCCCTTGCCAGCATTGCTGATACGAGGGTAAGCAATAACATTTCTGCCGATAACAGCTTTTTCCTGGCAAACTTTATAGCCGCCCAGGCCTATGACGTTTTCGCGTTCGGTACTATGACCGAGCGAGTCCAATTTGCTTTGGAAAATATAATTGTCAAGCTGCCAGGCAGCCGCAGTATAGCGCCAGACAGCACGTATATAACCCAACGTATCAGTATTGTTGAGTCCAACAATCCGCTGCGTGGTAATAACCTCCGCAACACCATCGCCGTCCGTGTCTAAGAGCAGCAAGCCAGACAAATACTGCCCATAGGGATGATAGTAGTCTTTCAGAAGATTACCCTCATCGTCATAAATTTTAAGGTAGCCATAAAACCCAAGATCGGTTGGAACGCTCATGATCACTTCTTTTCCTTTATC
>CAYTOV010000010.1:24099-26989 GCA_964439485.1 uncultured Acidaminococcales bacterium
GTTTTTTCTTGTGCTGCCAGCGTTGCTTTTGCCGGAACAACTGTGTCAGCTTTCTCAGCAAAGGTTTCAGGCATAGCAGCAAAACTACAAGCAATTGCCAACAAAGCAAAAGTTGTCTTGATTTTCATATTGTGCAATTTCAATTTATATACCTCCCTACTATTACATGTTCATTATAACAACAGATGTCCACTACTGAAAGTTTTTTCTCTACAGAACTTCATTTTACGCCAACCTTCAAAGGACACAATTATTACAAAAACAATCTTTTTTTAATAAAATACGTGTTTTTTCTATTATTATACGATACAATAGTCTATGGCAGCTCCAGAAGAGCTATACGTACGAACAAAATGCACAAATCAAGGGGGAAGTTTAATGAAAAAAGTTGTTGCCTTGTTGCTGGCGCTTTGTATGTCACTTGTTTTTGCCGGCTGCAGTAAAAATGAAACGAAGAAAGACGCGCCGAAAGAAAAGGCTCAGGTATCGCTGGCTTTGCTCCGACTGACCAGCTCTGCCCCACTTTTCATCGCGCTTGATAAAGGCTTTTTTGCCGAAGAGAATCTGGAAGTCAAACCAGAATGGTTTGATGCAGCTCACCCAATCGCCGTTGCAACAGCTTCCTCCAAGGTCGATGTTGGTGCCACCGGCATTACCGCAAGTTTGTTCAACATGGCTGCCGGCAACCAAAAGTTGGCTATCGTCGCTGATAAAGGCCGCGAAGAAAAGGGCTTCCCTTCTTCTGCACTCCTGGTTAACAGTGATGCCTACGCTGCAGGCGTTACTTCGATAGAAAGTCTGAAAGGCAAACGCATTGGCATCACCCAAGTAGGTTCTACCTTCCATTATATGCTTGGCAGACTACTGGAAGCAAAGGGACTGACTCTTGCCGATGTTGAACTCGTGCCGCTTGGTAAATTAAGTGCAATCATGGCCGCTTTGGAAAGCAAGCAAATTGATGCCTGCATCCTGAACGAACCAAATATAACAAAAGCTCAAACAGCTGGTTACGCCAAAGTCATTACCCAGGTTGGCGACGTTATTCCATATCAGACTTCCGCCATTTTCTTCTCACCTGATTTTGTAAAAAAAGATGATATCGCTGTTCGTTTCTTACGCGCTTATGTCAAAGCCTGCAACTATTATTATGATGCAGCTATCGATAAGAAATCGCCAGAGAAATTAGAAGAAGTAATAAAAATCATTGCCAAATACACCAACGCACCTGTTGAAGACGTAAAATTAGGCCTGCCGTACATTGACCGCAATGGCAAACTTCTTGACAGTGACATCAAAACACAGATTGAATGGTACAGCTCGCATAACATGATAAACGGCAAACTGGATCCTGCACAGGTTGTAAACACCAGTTTATTAGAAAAAGCGCTCAAGAAATAACGAGCACTCCGGAGCGGACCAATCGTCCGCTCTTTATTTTTAGCTATACGGAGGTAACAAAATGAAATTAGTCATTGATGGTGTCAGCAAAAATTTTGCTAACGCCCATGGACAAAAGCTGACAGTACTGGAAGATATAAACTTGACTGTTGCTGAAGAGGAGTTTGTCGCTCTTGTTGGTCCCAGCGGCTGCGGTAAGTCAACTCTGCTTAACTTAACTGCCGGCCTTTTGGAGCCTTCCGGCGGCAGTATTTATTTTACCGAGGCAGCGGCTACCCATGTACCAGCTGTAGGCATAGTTTTTCAGGAAACGGGTCTTTTCCCCTGGCGGTCAGTTTACGAAAACATCGCTTTCGGTCTGGAAGCTGCCGGTGTTCCCAAAAATGAACAAAAAGAACGCATCTCTCATTATATAGAAATGGTTGGCCTTAACGGTTTTGAAAAAGCTTTTCCGCATCAGCTCTCCGGCGGTATGCGCCAACGTGTCGGCATTGCCAGAGCTCTTGTAATCAATCCTGACCTGCTTTTGATGGATGAGCCTTTCTCAGCTCTTGACGCGCAGACAAGAACTATCATGCAGGAAGAGCTGGTTACCTTGTGGGAGAAGACTCGTTTGAGCACTCTTTATGTCACGCACAATATTCAGGAAGCAGTTCTTCTGGCAGACAGAGTCGTTTTATTATCTCGCCGTCCTGGCCGCATCAGTAAAATTCTTACCATCGATATACCACGTCCGGAACGTGAAAATGCGGAACATGCTCAGGCTATTGACGAATACGTGCGCATCATCTGGGAACACATCAGCAAGGATGCTCGTGCTGCCCTCTTGGAGGTGGAAACAAATGGCTGATTACAAAGTTCAAAATAAAATGCTGCATTGGCAAAAAAGTTATCCATCCTGGGTTTCCGCACTGGCTATATTTTTTCTTTTGGGACTTTGGGAGGCCATCTGCCGCAGCGGTTTCGTTTCTGCTCTTTTCCTGCCTGCACCAAGCGGCATTCTTAGCTCACTGCTGACCATGACGATGAACGGTGAAATAGGCCGCAGTCTGGCAGCAAGTATGGCTCGTATTGCCACAGGCTTTGTGGTAGGCAGCATCATCGGTCTTATCGTCGGCATGATTACCGGCACCTCGGCTTTGGGAGACCGCATTGGTACTCCTATCGTCCAAGCTCTCTACCCGATTCCAAAAATTGCCCTCCTGCCTCTCTTTATCCTTTGGCTGGGCATTGGTGAACTTTCGAAAATAACAATTATTGCCCTGGGTGTTTTCTTCCCTGTTGCCATGAACACCTATTCTGGCGTCAAAAATGTCGATCCATTATTAATTAAAGTTGCCGTCAGTTTCAATGCCAGCTGGTGGCTTACGATGAAAAGCGTTGTCCTGCCAAGCGCTTTACCTGTTATTTTTGCCGGCTTGAGGTTGGCAGCCGGAACCTCCTTATTGCTGCTTGTCGCCGCCGAAATGATTGCTGCGCAAGAGGGCATCGG
>CAYTOV010000011.1:0-25648 GCA_964439485.1 uncultured Acidaminococcales bacterium
CAGGAGGAAATTATGGTAGAACAATTTTTTTATGAACCAAAACAAAATATTTTTTATATTTGTGATGATGGTCACGGTGATTACAACCGCAGCTATGAACAATACGATCGTGATATAGATTATGCTGACTATTCCACAGACCACAGAGATAACAATTTTTTCAATATCGAAAAGAAAAAGAAAAAAAATGAGAAAGCAATTATAGATAATGCTTGGAAAAATTTTGATGATTAAAACAAAAAACTCTGCAACCCTTGAAAATAAGGTTTGCAGAGTTTTACTTTTTAGCGCTTAATCTCTCATATGCTTGAACCAATAGATAGGAAGTACTATTATCCAAGCCAGAAAAGTTGCTGCAGCCCAGAAGATTGCACCCTCGATACCGCGTACTTTAGCATCCTTATAAACCTGATAGGCAAAAAAGAGAGAAATTGCCAGGCCAATGTATTGCATTAAAATCCCCATATAAACTCCCCCTGTTGGTTCTGTTGACTTCTTCATTATAGCAGTAGAAATATACAATGTCGATGCTGCAAAAAAGGAAGACCACTAAGGTCTTCCTTTTTTAACATAATTATTTAAGAGCTTCACGGCAGCGGCTGCACAGCGTAGTGTGCTCGCTATCTTCACCGACAGTATCACTGTAAATCCAGCAGCGTTCGCACTTTTGTCCTTCAGCTGCTTTGACGGTAACTTTCAGGTCTTCGCGTCCTGTTGCTTCCGTACCACCTTCTAAAGTATCAAAAAGCTCAACCTGGGAAACGATAAACAAGGTAGGCAATTCCTTTTCTACTTCCTTCAGAATTGTCAAAGCCTCACCGGTAGCATGCAGTTCCACTTTGGCATCAAGAGAATGTCCAATTGTTTTAGCACGGCGTGCACCTTCAAGAACTTTTGTTACTTCACTGCGCAATTCAATGAAGTTCTCCCATTTGGTTTCCAGACCTTCGTTCAGATATTCTTTGCTGACTGCAGGCCAAGGCATCATTTGCACGCTTTCAGGCATATTAGCTGGTTTTTTCATGAATTGCCATACTTCTTCCATTGTGAAACTCAGTACTGGCGATAACATAACAACCAGATCCATCATAATTTCGTACATAGCTGTCTGTGCGCTGCGGCGAGCCTTATCGTCAGCTTTGGATGCGTAAAGACGATCCTTGATAATATCAAGATAAAAAGCACTCATCTCAACAGTGCAGAAGTTGTGAATAGCATGATAAAGAACATGGAAATCATAGCTATCATAAGCAGCAGCAACTTTTTGCTTCAAAAGCTGCATATGCATCAAAGCCCAACGATCAAGTTCTTCCATTTCCGCATAGCTTACTTTATTCGCAGCATAATCAAAATCATTGGTGTTGCCAAGAATAAAGCGGATTGTATTACGAATTTTGCGGTAAACTTCAGAAAGCTGTTTCAGAATTTCTTTGGAAATACGTATATCTGCTTTGTAATCTGAGGAAGCAGCCCATAGACGCACTACGTCAGCACCATATTGGCTGATAACATCCTGCGGAGCAATTGTATTACCTACAGATTTAGACATCTTGCGGCCTTCACCATCAACAACATAACCGTGTGTCAAAACAGCTTTATATGGTGCATGTCCACTACATGCTACAGATGTCAACAGAGAAGATTGGAACCAGCCGCGATGCTGGTCACTGCCTTCCAGGTACATATCAGCTGGCCAAGCCAGTTCTGGGCGTACTTTGCAAACTGCTTCATGGGAAGAACCGCTATCAAACCAGACATCCATGATATCGGTTTCTTTTTCGAAATGTTTGCCGCCGCATTTTGGGCAGCTAGTTCCAGCCGGCAAGATTTCTTCCGCAGAATGAGCCCACCAGGCATCAGAGCCCTCTTTACCGAAAAGCTCGGAAACCGCATTGATAGTCTCATCATTGATGATATATTCACCACAATCTTTGCAATAGAAAACAGGAATCGGCACTCCCCATACACGTTGACGTGAAATGCACCAGTCATGACGATCAGAAACCATGTTGTGAATACGGGATTCACCCCAGGAAGGAATCCATTCAACTTCGTTGGCAATAGCATTTAAAGCTGCTTCACGGAAGCCGTCAACAGAAGCAAACCACTGAGCGGTAGCACGATAAATGATCGGTTCTTTACAGCGCCAGCAGTGAGCATATTGATGGCGAATGCTTTCTTTACCCAAAAGACGGTTATTATGAGCCAAATGTTTAATAATTGGAACGTTAGCGTCAAAGACAAACATACCAGCAAATAATTCGCCTGCTTCAGCAGTCAAATGACCGGATTTATCAACCGGTGATATTATAGGCAGTTTGTAGCGCATACCTGTTTCAAAGTCTTCCTGACCATGACCAGGAGCTGTATGCACACAGCCGCTGCCGGCATCAAGCGTAACATAGTCAGCCAAAACAACTACGGAATCTCTGTCGAGGAAAGGATGGCGAGCTACTGCGCCTTCCAAGTCTCTACCTTTGACAGTACCGAGAATATTAGTAAATTCTTTATGGCAGACCTTACCGACAGAAGCCAGAAGCTCTTTAGCCATTAAGTAGACTTCACCCTCAGATTCTACCCAGGCATATTCGAAGTCAGGGTGAACTGCAATTGCTACGTTTGCCGGCAAAGTCCATGGTGTTGTCGTCCAGATTACAACGAAAACATCCTTATCCTTAGCGGCAGCAGGTAAAAGTCCCTTGTCTTCTTTAAGCGGGAACTTAACAAAAATAGCATGTGACTTTTCTTCGCCATATTCAATTTCAGCCTCAGCCAGTGCTGTTTCACAATGAGTGCACCAGTATACTGCTTTTTTACCCTTATAGATATAGCCCTTCTTAGCCATTTCACCAAAAACTTTAATTTGTTTGGCTTCATAGGCTGGTTTTAGAGTAATATAAGGATTTTCCCAATCACCTAAAACACCAAGGCGTTTAAAGTCTTTGCGTTGTTCATCAATCCAGCCAAGAGCATAATTCTTACATTCTTCACGCAAAACAAGCGTGTCCAGTTCATGACGATTGAGACCAAGATTTTTGATAGCGGCATGTTCTATTGGCATACCATGAGTATCCCAGCCAGGAACGTACGGCGTATCAAAACCTTGCAGATATTTATATTTGATAATGATATCCTTAAGAATTTTGTTTAAAGCAGTGCCCATGTGAATTCTGCCATTAGCATAAGGAGGGCCGTCATGCAAAACAAATTTTTCTTTGCCAGCATGCAATGCTTGTTTCTTTTCATAAATCTTGTTGTCCTGCCAATATTCAAGGACACCTGGTTCTCTTTCAGGTAAACCTGCGCGCATCGGGAATTCCGTTTCCGGCAGGTTTAAAGTTTTACCATAATCCAATTCGTACACCTCCAAAAAAAATAAAGCCCCTATCCCCGAAGGGACGAGACTGTTTTCACCCGTGGTACCACCCTACTGACAGCATTATACTGCCACTTGAAATGTTGTAACGTGCATTAGACGATCACGCCTACTTTGTTCAGCGTGACAACTTAGGAGTGATTTTCTTACGCTGCCTGCCGTCTCGAGCTTCCACCATCCTCGATTCGCTTTACGTGTTGCAGCGTCTTACTGTCTCCTGCATTGCTTTTTGATATGAAAATATAAGCAGATGTATTATACAATAATAATACCCTATGCGTCAACGATGATTTATACCATATTTGAATTGAAACAAACCGAATCCATCATCCCTGTGCAAATGCGATGTTTCATTCAATAAAAATATAGCATGTTCCTGCCATTTATTAATTCCTAATACAGTTACGCTTGCCGGTAGAATATCAAAAGAAAAATTGCGTTCATTGACTTCTTCAATATTAAAACCTATCCAATCAAAGATAATATTCTGAATCGTGCCTTTGTGTGCCACTATTATATAGTTTTCGCGTTCCAGATTATTTATGGTTTTAAGGCCATTAATTGTACGCTCAAAGAACTCTCTCCTGGTTTCCCCGCCCGGATAGTTGCGATGGTCAATCTCTTTTGGTGAAGGAGGACTAACGTAAAGAGTGCGTGCGGTTCTTTCGTCCAGTCCTGCGGCCTGGCCATTATTCTTCTCGCGTAAGAAAGGCATGACTTCAACCTGTTCGCTCAGCACCTCCGCAATAATTTGTGCGGAATCCTTAGCTCTTTTCAGGTCGCTTGCCAATATTCTTGTCCTTATTTTATGCTTGGAAAAATCTTTAGCCAATTTTGCAGCTAAAAACCGCATCTGACTCTTTCCTTTTTCGGTTAAAGCCGAATCAGTCCAGCCCCCTGTCAAATGCTCCGTATGATGTGTAGCTTCCCCATGTCTCACCAAAAGAATCATCGTCACTACCCCCGCAACATTCTTGTTAGAAGTTTTCCTTTTCGGCTTTGCGCATTAATTCCAGTTGTCCTTCAAGCAATGTTCTCATGTGGTTGCGATGCGTATTAGCCTGCTTTACCTGTTCCTGGTAAGCCGCTTCTGCAGTTCTGACTTTTTTCTCGGCATCGGCAATCATCTGGCTACATTTGGTTTCGGTTTCGGCTGTTACTTTCTTGCAGTAATTCTCTGTATCCGTCGTCATTTTTCTGCAGTTATTTTCGGTTTCAGTTAAAAGCTTCTGACGCTCAATTTCGCTCTCTTTAGTCATAAGCTCCACTTGTTTTTTACCGCTTTGTTTTACTTCTTCCGCTGTTTCCTGGGCTATTGCGAGCGTGTTGTGCATTGTTGCTTCCATTTGCTCGAAATATTCAAGCTTCGTGCTAGCTCTTTCCAATGCTTCTTTGAGCTCGATATTGTCTTGATAAAGCCTTTCAAAATCCTTAACTACCTGAGCGAAAAATTCATCAACGTCCTTGCTGTTATAACCGCGGAATTCTTTGTCAAATTTCTTTCCGTGTAAATCTAAGGGTGTTAACATTTTGTCCCTCCCTGCCTCAAATTAAATATAACGTTTCAGAGTAATGCTAATTCGGCCTTTTTTTGTAGTGCCGCGTATTTCAGCAACTTCAACACGGCCACGACTGCGAAAAGAGATTATATCACCTTGATTTACTGCTTGTGCTGCATTTTTTGCCTCTTTCCAGTTTACCTTCACATTCTGGCTTTTTATCTCATCAGACATTCGCGAACGTGAAACTCCATAACCTGCTGCTGCAACTGCATCAAGCCTCAAGGCTGAAACTGTAGCACTGATAACCTTGACTTGTTCTTCCTTTTGCTGCAGTTCTTCCTGTTCAATTATTTTTAAGGAAATCGGTGCAGCGCCAATCTGCGTCAAGTTGGAAGTGATATAAGCTTCAAAAGCCTTATCTGCTACAAACTGAGCGCCTTCAGGAATAAAAATTATATCGCCGAGTATTTCACGTTTACAGCCAAGAGCCATAAACGCACCCAAAATATCTCTATGCGACAAATCGTAATAGCGTTTATCCCATTCGACCTGAAAACACTTTATGGCAAAATCCGGTTTGCCATAAAAATCTTCAGAAACAAAAGCTGTTTTTGCCCTTTCAGCGTTTTGAAACCCACCATTTACTTCTATTTTTATATTGCCAACATTTGCCGCAACAATTTCTGCCACGCTTAAACCATGTGGATCGAGAAAATCGCTGACTTTGAATTTTCTTGATTTTTGTACGTTCTCAGCCAAATCAAGCAATTTAGCAGCTAATTCTTCGTCGCCACCGGAACGAAAATACCTTAATATTTTTTCTCTATCTGCCATTTTATTTTCCTTTTAATTTTTCACTGCGTGCTAAAACAGCCATGACCGCATCGTACATAGCTCCACGTACACAATGAGTTTCTAATGCGTGAATACCTGCAATAGTAGTGCCGCCGGGAGATGTTACCTGATCACGCAACTGTGCTGGGTGCAATCCTGTTTCGACAGCCATCTTACCAGCACCGGCAAAAGTCTGCGCCGCTAGTTTGATTGCCAGATTGCGTGGTAACCCTGCATTAACGCCAGCATCAGCCAAAGCATCTATCAGCACAAATACATATCCAGGTCCGCAGCCGGAAACTGCCGTAATTGCTTCCATCGCACTTTCCTGAACCTCAACCACTTCGCCGCAGGAGCCAAAAATGGCTTTAGTTGTTTCTATCATTTCCTGACCAGCGTTTTCATCAGGTGCTATCGCTGTCATACCTGCTCCTACTGCAAGCGGAGTATTCGGCATTACCCTTATAATAGCCTTGCCAGGTATTAAAGAGTGCAATTTTTCAAGATCGACTGAGCCCATTATAGAGACAACCGCAGCTTCTTCCGCTATTGCCTGCGCAACCGTGCTGGTAATGGCCTTATCCGCCATCTGCGGTTTAACAGCTAAAATTACTGTCTTTGCATTTTTTACAGCTGCCACATTTTCCTTAGTGCCATTTACGCCATATTGTTTTTGCAAATATTCCAGACGCTGCTCGGAAGGATCGCTAACTGTTATATCTTCCCCTGCAGCCAGCTTGGCCTGCAAAATACCTTTAATAATTGCTTCGCCCATGGCACCGCCGCCAATAAAGGCAATTTTTCCTATTTTTCCCAAGGTGCTTCACCCTTTTCATTATATACTGTTCTTCCTGCATCTATATCAACATTTTGAGGTGCACAAACTAAAATATTGCGTCCGATTTTTTTCATGCTGCCATTAAGTGCATAAACAGTACCACTGATAAAATCAGTCATGCGCTTCATTACTTCGCCGTCCGTGGTTTCAAAATTAACTACCACCGGCTGATTGGTACGCAGATGGTCAGCTACCTTCTGGGAGTCATCAAAACCTGTAGGTTCAAGCACTATTACTTTCACTTGTTTTTGTGCCAGCGGGAGAGATATTAGCTTGCCATCTTCACCGGCCTGTTTTTTACTAAAAAACGGGCTTTTTTCTTCCCTAGGTTGTTCAGAGCTACGTACAAAATTACGTTTGGGATCTGGCAATGCTTCTTCCTGCTCAACAACGTCTTCTTCAACTTCTTTGTAAAGTCCCAGCGTATCGCATATCTTTTCAACTATCTTCATTTTGACATCATGCCCCCTTGAATTCTATCTGCCATAATCTCTCTCGCCGAAAAGTGCTGTACCAATTCTTACCGAATTGGCTCCCTCTTCGACAGCAATCCAATAATCATGCGTCATTCCCATAGAAAGGATATCAATGTGTGACTCGCCAAGATATTCTCTTAATTCGCAGAATTTCTCATATCCTTTTCTGAAAACAGGTCTGGTTTCTTCAACGTCTTCAGCTTTCTGGGCAATTACCATTATTCCTCTTACGCGAACATTTTTAAAATTTCTGAGCTCTGGAAGAATAGCCTCATAAGACTCTTTGTCAAAGCCACTTTTTTGTTCCTCTTCCGCTATATTGAGCTGCAAAAGAACCTCTTGAACCTTACCTTGTTGCTCGGCAGCTTTGTCGATCGCGGCAAGGATTTTTTCACTATCGACGGACTCGATAATATCAAAAATTTCTACTGCCTGCTTGACTTTATTAGTCTGCAGATGGCCTAGTAAATGCCATCTCTGGCCACTCGGAACAACGGTTTTCTTCTGCTTAGCTTCCTGAACACGATTTTCGCCAACATCACTAATACCAAGAGCCATGGAAGCAAGGACCACGTCTGCAGGATGATTCTTGGTCACTGCGACCAAAGTAACTGTTTCACCCGTCTTTTTGTCTCCATTGCGCATTGCTAACGCATTATTGATTTTGGTTCGTACTATTTCTACATTTTCACTAAACATAGCAATGCCTCCTAGCTGTTAATTATTCGCTGTTTATCACTGTTTTCCTCTATTGTTTAAGCTAAATACACACTATTTACCACAAATTACTGCCGCTAAACGGCCAGTTCTTCCTGCTTCTGCTCTATACGAAAAAAACAGCTCCTTATTATCCGCTGTGCAAATACCTGCGCACATTATATTTTCAGGTTTCAAACCTTCCTGCAGAAGCTGCTGTCTATTCATTTCCCATAAATCCAATTGCCAGTGACCAGGTTTGGCAGGTGTAAAACATTTATCGAATTCCTTCGCCTGTTCGTAAACTGCAGAATCTACTTCATAGCAGCAAGAACCAATAGACGGTCCAATTCCCGCAAGCAGATTTTCAGGAACAACGCCAAAGTCTTCCACCATTTTTCTCACTGTTTTCGCTGCAATGCCTGCAACGCTGCCACGCCAGCCAGCATGTGCTGCTCCCACCGCTCCTGTTACCGGATCAGCAAAAACAACAGGCACACAATCAGCAAAAAAGAGCATCAGCGGAACAGCCTTTTCTCTGGTAATCAAGGCATCAGTCGCCTCGATCGTATCAGAAAAATCAAAAGCGCCACGGCCAATTTTTTCTGTGGTAACCTCTACTATATTACTGCCGTGAATTTGTTCACAAGTGGTTATTCTCTCTGCATCTATAGACAATGCATCTGCTACAGCTTTTCTGTTCTGTACAACCTTCTGTTGAGCATCTCCCACATGTAGAGCCATATTAAGGCCGCCTGACGGCAAATCGCTGTTGCCATGAAATCGGCAGGTAAAGGCATGTGTAAAGCCAAGCTTTTCAAGCACAGGGAAGAAACCATACCAGATACCGTTACTTTCTCTTAATAAAAATTCAGCCATCTTTTTCCTCCTTGCAAACACCGCAGCGTTTGCAGTTTTCAAAACACGGAATAGTAAAGGCAAGATTCCTGGCTTTTTCCCATTCCGCAGCAAGGTAACCTTCATCCAATCCCATGTCAAGATGTGACCAAGGCAAAGACTTCTTAATATCAAGAGTGCGCGAAGCATATTCTTCAGGGTCAATGCCGGCCTCTTGCAAGCCCTGCTTTAAGTTACCTTCATATTTCGTCGCTGTTTCGTAAAGAATATTGCCAATATTACGATCGCCTCTGGCCAAAACAGCCTGCAGCACAGTTTCTTTCAAAGATTCTGTCTGAATAAAAACGTGTTTTTCCTTTCGAAAAGCTTCCGTAATTTTATTGAATCTCTTCTTTAAAAGTTTAACAGGCGCCAAAGGAGACCATTGGAATGGCGTAAAAGGCTTCGGCACAAAGGCGTTAATGCTTATAACAAGGTCTCCCTTATTGCCAACTTCATCCATTTTGGCACGAACTCTTGCCACCATCGCAATCAGTTCGTCGATATCACTATCTTCTTCAGTTGGCAGACCAATCATATAATACAGCTTAATATTTTTCATGCCGGCAGCCGTAGCTAATACTACAGCTTTGTAAATATCATCTTCACTGATTCCTTTGTTAATAACCTTGCGCATACGTTCACTGCCAGCTTCAGGCGCTACGGTCATCGTCTTCTGTCCGCTGTGAGCCAAAGCTTCCGCCAGTTCGATATCCAGGGTGTCAGCGCGCAAAGATGCTACCGTGAAAGGTATTTCGGCCTCAACAAGGAACTTCGTAAGTTCTTTAATATGCGGATAATCAGAAACAGCCGCCCCCATCAAGCCGACTTTCTTTGTCCTTGCCGGACGTTCCTTGATAGCCTCGATGATTTTGTCCAAATCCCTTGCTCTTGGACGCCGGAAACAATAGCCAGCCATACAAAAGCGGCAATGCCTCCCGCAACCACGTGCAACCTCGATTATGTACATATTCTCGAATTCAGTCTCTGAAGACAAAATCGCAGAATTACCCGAATAAGAATCTAATTGATGTACCCATTGTCTTTTTATCGTTGCAGGAACGCCGTTAGCCGCTTCCATAGCAACAAATTCACCTTCATCATCATAAACCGGCTTGTAAAACCGGGGAACGTACACACCTGGCAAATTAGCCAAACTCAACAAAATTTCTTCTTTTGACTTACCTTCATTCTTGGCTAGATAAACTGCATCAAGAATTGTATTAACTGTTTGTTCTCCTTCGCCAATGACAAAGGCGTCAGCAAAGTTTGCAAGTGGTTCCGGGTTAAAAGTCGCACACGGTCCGCCAATAATAACTAAAGGTTCTTTCTCTTTTCTCTCTGAGGCCAATAGTCCGACCTTGCCCATCTTCAGCATAGTCAACAAGTTGAGGTAGTCCATTTCAAAAGACATCATAACCGCAATGATTTCAAAATCGGCGAGCGGTCTCTGCGTTTCTATACTCAGAAGCGGAGTCTTGGTTTTCATGTAATCGACCTGTGCCTTCTTATCAGGCAGGAAAAAGCGTTCACAGGCCGTATCGCCTCTGCTGTTTATTTCTTTATAAAGAATCTGCAATCCCAAATTGGACATGCCAATATTATAGGAATTAGGATAGACAAAAGCCACCGGGCGTCTTGCTCCCGGAGCAAAAATCTCTGCTCCTTGTTCTTTATCTAAAACTTGTTTCATTTTGTTTTTTATTTCCCAGCTCACAGCAAACCTCCAAAAGTATTACATACCTTTACTATTATATCTGAAAACTACTCGCAGTTAAACAAACCAGGCTCAGTTATTTTTCAGAGCTCTTTCAAACAAAGCAACTACTGTCGCCAAAACTTTCAGTCTGGCATGATATTTGGAATTAGCCTCGACAATTGTCCAGGGCGCATAATCAGTGCTAGTCCTGTAAAGCATCTCGTTGACGGCAATTTCATACTGATCCCACTTTTCACGATTGCGCCAATCTTCCTCCGTTATTTTCCACTCTTTGTCGGGATTATTTTCCCTTTCCTCGAATCTCTGATATTGTACGTCTTTATCAATTTGCAGCCAAAATTTTGCGAGCAAAATACCATGACTTACCCATTGTTTTTCAGTCTCGTTGATTTCCTGATAAGCTCGCTGCCATTCACTGTCAGCAGCGAAACCCTCCACTCTTTCAACAAGAACCCGCCCATACCAGGAACGGTCAAAAATAGTAATTTCACCATTTTTTGGTAAATGCTGCCAAAATCGCCACAAATAATGATACTGCTTCTCAACAACATTCGGCACGCCAATGGGGATAACCTGGTAACCAAGCGGGTCAAGAAAAGAAGTCAGTCTTTGGATTGCTCCACCCTTGCCGCTGGCATCCCATCCTTCGAAAACCACAACAGCAGGTATTTTGTGCTTATATAAATCAAACTGCAGCGTTCTGAGGCGCTTCTGATACTTCTTCAATTCTTCCTTATAGCGTTCCTTGTCCACTTTGACTGATAAATCAACCCTGCTCAAAATATTCGTGGCATCTGGTGCTGAGTGAGTATAAAGTTTTTTTGTAACATGCTCTTTTTTGCTTAAGTAACTCTCAATTTCCGCAAAAAGCACTTCAAATATTTTAAGTTCCGCAAAGCGCTGCTCTTCAGCTGGCACAACATGCCAGGCGGCATTATTTTTATCAGTCGCGTCAAACATCTTTTCATAAACAGAATAATAATCATCATATGCCCGTGGTTCCTCTTGATCGGAAGTCACCTTATGCCATTCCTTACCATAAATTTTCTCCAGTTTTTCCCAATTTTTCTTTTGTTTTTGCTGTGAAATATGCAGGAATATTTTAACTATCAAATAGCCATCATCAGTTAATTGACGTTCAAATATATTAATGTCTTCATAAGAAGTTTCGTCTTCTTTTTCTTTATTTTTTTCAGACTGACTCCTGACTTCTTTTTCCAGTTTTCGATAATACCAGCTGCCGTTATAAAGACTAAAGGCACCTTTGGGCGGCAGTTCCGACCAAAAAGGTGCAAAATAAGGTTTTTCTTTGTAATTGCAATCAGTTTTAGATGCGGAATACACCTTAAAACCACGCGGATCCAAGGCCGAAAGAAGTCTGTTGACCAAAGTGCCGCGTAGAGAGCCATGCCAACCCTCAAACAAAATAATTACAGGTATTTCTAAATCCCTGAGCTTCCTTTGCAAATAACCAAGTTTATCAGCATAAATTTCAAATTGTTCTTCATAATCATCTTTATCAATTGTCAGGGACAAATCAACGTTATTTAACATAGTCTTTATCTCCTCATTACGAAATATGTTTAAATTCTCTTCAAATGCGCAATATTCCTGCAAAACTTAATTATATCAATAAAATACACCCCTTATCCCAGCCATTATATATGCTGAGACAAGAGGTGCCAGATGCTCCATGAGTGCTATTCAATATTTATCAAAAACTCTTCCATACAAGCTGTTACAGCCTTTTTAACACTGCGGCTTTTGCTGGCTCCGCCAAATTTCCAAAAAGAAACGGCCGAGGAAGAACCTTCCTTTACAACAAGCTGGTTAAACAAATAGGCCTTATTTTTAACATCAACGCATTTCATTTTCATGCTTACTTCAGATGCGAAAGTCTGAGTGCCCACAATTATTCTGAAGCCATCTTCTTCACTTTTTGTTGGTTCAAGGGAAAGATAGATTACCCTGTCTGCCTTTAAGTCTTCGCCAATAGCAACAAGTTCTGCGAGAACTGGTGCATCGTAATTCTCAAAAGGATGTCTGTGAACTGCATCAACAACGGTCTTGTCACTTAATATCTTGACCTTTGTTGTCTTTTTAGGATATTTCTGTTCAAGAGCATTCTGTATTGCATGCTTTGCAACAGTTCGTTCTTTTTCTTCCATTCCGGACATGTCCAAAGTAGGTATAATAGCTAAAGTATAACTTGCTTGTGAGGGAATAATTTCAATTTTTTCTGTGCTGCTTTTTTGCTGTGCCTGTGTTGTAGTTTCCGCTTGTTCAGCAGCACTAGCCGTATTTTGCGAAAAAATAAGTGTTCCCATCAGAAACATGCTTAATAAAAAGTTCTTCATAAAAATCCTCCAATTTTACCTGAAGTTTTGTTCAACGTAACCGCGCAAACGTGGGTATAACAGCATAGCGACAATGAAGCCAACGCCTGAAGTCAGAAGGCTTGCAGGTATATTAGCCAAAGCAACACTCAAGCTGCCAATAACGCTCCACCAAGCCACGATATAGCCGAGCAGCGTCCACATAGCTGCGACAAAACAAGCTAAAAGAATTCGCAGGAAGCCTGCTCTTGCCGTCGTCCTTCCATAATTAGGAAATGGTCCCATCGCGATCATTCCGACCAGATATCCAGCTATCCCTTTTATAAAGAATGACCAAAAAGTATAAGGTGAAAATCCCATTAAAAGATCATAAAATGCCGAACCAATAGCAGCCGCCCAACCTGCATAAACACCACCAAAAAGAATTCCTGATGTAAAAACCATACCGGTTCCCAAATGAACCATAGCGCCGGAACCAAAAGGAATTTTTATAAAAGTTGCAAGAACGCAAAGCGCAGCCAAAACAGAAATATAAGCTACATCTTTGACATTCAGCCTTCTATTTGTCATATCAATACACCTCGCTTTTTTAATGTCAAGTATACAACACATCAATCGCGAAACAAACAGTCAGTTTTTTAAATTATGGGCGGGACAGATTAAAGATTCACTTGCTCAATTACGTGCTCAAAAGCCAGCCCTTCACGCACTGGCAAATTCAGCTCCTGAGTGGCCGTAATTGCCTCGGCAACAAAATCGCCAGCCTTATACAATGCAGTGCCGAAGCCTTCTGCACACAGCAGCCTCCCTAATAAGACACTGGCAAAAATATCTCCTGTTCCAGGATACCTCTCTCCGATACGCTGGTTAGAAACCATAAAAAAAGCACCAGTACTTTTCTCATAGCCTAGGTTCAGCAAGTTATCCTTATCTGGAATCCCTGTTATAACTACTCGTTCAGGTCCCATTTCAGCAAGCTCAGTTAACCACGGCATCAATTCCCGCCAATTTATGTCACTACCTTGATACTCCTTTTTCAAAAGGAAGCAAGCCTCTGTATAATTTGGCGTAATTATATCCGACTCCGCAATCAAAGTTCTCATGTTCGCAATGAGTTCAGATGTGATCAAAGAATAAGGTTTTCCCTCATCTCCCATAACTGGATCTACTAAAACCAGACTTTCCTCGTTGGTAAATTTTCTTATAAATTCTTTAGTTATTTCAATTTGTTCTACAGAAGCCAAAAAACCACTGTAAACGCAATCAAATTCAAGCTTGTTCATTTCCCATTGTTCACTAAACAACTTCATTTCTTCCGTTAAATTCTTGCAAACAACATCTTGGAATCCCCCAGAGTGTGAACTCAAAACTGCCGTAGGCAGAGGACAGGCCTGAACTCCCATTGCTGACAAAAGCGGTATGACAACGGATAGTGAACAGCGTCCTACACATGACAAATCATGAATCGCGGCTACCTTTTTCAGCATGAAATTCAAGTCTCCTTTCGGTAATATTTTTAGCATACAGCCAAATCGGTTATTATTCATCCTATAAACTTGCAGGCATTATTATAAGCTTTTCTTTTACTAATTTGCAAGAAAAAAGTACACTCGCAAATGTCGATATTATTCAAACATTTGTAGTGTACTTTTTTGTTTTTTAAAATTTATCGTTATAGGGATTAAGCGCCCGCGGTTTGCCTAACACTTCCGTCATGATAAAACCACGTTTTAAATCCTCACGTGTCAAACGTTTCTTTGGCCGTACGTCTTTTACAACAGCAGCGGCTGCAGTTTTCTGTGTTGGGTTTTCCTGCCTGATTCGCTTCAATGCTGACATATACTCAGACGCAGGTGTTATTTCTTCTTTCACCTGTGCTTCTGTTTCCGGCCGCTTTGGTTCCGGCAATCCCCACGTTAACCATGGGCTGTCGGTATTCTTAGCTTTTGCAGGCGTAGTAGTTTCTGTTTTTTCATCTGGATATTTGTAAGTTTTATCCTTCTTATTTTTTTTGCCAAAAATATTAGGCAATACAAAAATAAACAATCCCCAAACAATCAGAAATAAAATATTATCCATTTTATCCTCACTGACGTTTTATTTTGTATGATCACCTTTTGACAAATCCTGGTCTGCGCCAGGATCACCAATAACTTCACGCATCTTAGTATCAGCTATGATATTATTCATGCGATAATAATCCATTACACCAATATTGCCAGATTCCAAAGCTTTAGCCAAAGCCTTAGGAACTTCAGATTGAGCCTCCACAACTTTTGCCTGCATTTCCTGTACAGCAGCTTTCATTTCCTGCTCTTTAGCAACTGCCATTGCGCGTCTTTCCTCAGCACGAGCCTGGGCAATACGTTTGTCCGCCTCGGCCTGGTCAGTCATCAGTTCCGCACCAATATTGCGGCCAACGTCAACGTCCGCAATATCTATCGAAAGAATTTCAAATGCCGTACCTGCATCCAACCCTTTAGCTAAAACTGTTTTAGAAATGTGATCTGGGTTCTCCAGTACTTCACTATGATCTTTAGAAGAACCAACACTGGTGACAATACCTTCGCCTACACGGGCAATGATAGTTGCTTCACCGGCGCCGCCGACCAAACGATCAATATTAGCACGAACTGTTACACGTGCTTTAACTTTCAGTTCAATACCATTTTTGGCAACCGCTGAAACCAATGGAGTCTCAATGACTTTAGGATTAACGCTCATCTGTACAGCTTCCAGAACGTCACGCCCTGCTAAATCAATTGCGCAGGCACGTTCAAAGGTCAAAGGAATTTCAGCTCTTTGCGCGGCAATCAAAGCATCAATCACCCTATCAACATTACCGCCAGCCAGATAATGTGCTTCCAATTGATTGACATTCACGCCAAGGCCGGCTTTATTAGCCTTTACCAATGGCAAAACAATTTGGGAAGCTGGAACACGGCGCAGCCGCATGCCAATCAAATTAAAGATACCGACATCGACACCAGCAGCCATGGAAGAAATCCACAGGCCAATAGGCACAAAATTCAAGAACAGAACTATTACGAGAACAGCCAGGATAATTACGAAGCCACTGCCGAGAATAAATTGTAACATTACGCACTTCAACTCCTTTTTATTTTTTTATAGTTATTACTCGTCTTTTTGCTGTATCTTTACGAAAATCTTACTGCCTTCAACTCTTACAACAACTATGTTGGTACCTGCATCAATATAATCACCAAAAGTCACAACATCTATGCGGGCACCATCAACAAGTGCAATGCCTGCAGGCCTTAGCGTAGTGACAGCTACACCGGCTTTACCAGCATACTGCGTCATGTCAGGTGTTACGCTATAGCCTTCACTATTTTCCTGCTTATCCTTTAAAACAAACAAATTCCAGGCTGGATTCGAAGGCAAATATTTTATCAGCAGCGCAAAAATTGCCAACGCCGCAACTATGCTGACAGCCAGCCAATTCAATGCAGAAACATTGCCGCCCAGCACAAAATAAAAACTGGCCAACATGCTCAAGATACCTGCAATGCCAAAGAGACCAAAACCAGGAACAAATACTTCCAAAATCAATAGACCCATGCCAAGTATAAAAAGCAGCACTTCCAGCCAACTGCCGGCTCCACTAACAAAATTCATTCCGAAAAGAGCCGCTGCCGCAATAATTGCTATGCCTCCGGCAATTCCTGCACCAGCAGTTTTGACTTCGGTAAGAATCCCCAAAATGATTACGGTAAGCAACACCGCTTTAACCTGGGGGAACAAAAACCATCTTCCTGCCAAGTCTTCATCTGTTGGGTACAAGTCAATCGGAAGCGCTCTGGCAGCTTCTGCACCAATTAAGGGTAGACAAACAAGCAATAATGTTAATATTAGCAGTGATTTCTTCATATTTGTCCCTCCGCTCTCAGATTACACAAATATTATACTTTGTAATAAAATGTTAGGCAAACTTTATTGCAAACGGGTAAACAAAAAAGGAGGGTAATAATTACCCTCCCATCATGCTTTTACTTTAAAAGCTCCCGCACCATGGTATTAATACGTTTACCATCAGCACGGCCCCTTGTTTTTGGCATTAAAGCAGCCATAACCTTACCCATATCCTTCGGGCCAGCAGCTCCAGTTTCAGCAACAGCTTCTTCAACTAATGCTCTCAACTCTTCATCACTTAACTGTTCAGGAAGATATTTTCTGAGAATAGCAATTTCCTGCTTCGCCTGCTCAACAAGTTCGTCACGTCCGGCCTTAGCAAATTCTTCCAAGGAATCCTGACGCATCTTAACTTCTTTCACCAAAACAGCCAGAACCTCATCATCGTTCAGTTCCCGTTTTTCATCGATTTCGATGTTCTTAATGTTAGCACGAGCCATACGAATGACACTCAAGCGCAACTTGCCGCTCTCCTTGTCCTTCATTGCTTGCTTCATATCTTCTGTCAAAAGGTCTTTAATAGACATACAGAGGCCTCCCAATTATCTGGTCTTGCGCTTTCTTGCTGCCTCGGATTTCTTTTTACGCTTTACGCTAGGTTTTTCATAGTGTTCGCGTTTCCTAACCTCAGAAAGAACCCCAGCCTTTTGGGTTGCTCTTTTAAAGCGGCGAAGTGCACTATCAAGTGTCTCCGTTTTGCCAACTTTGATTTCTGTCATCTGTTCTCCCTCCCTCCACAACGACCTTTAGGGAAGTGCGTTTATTCAATTACACCGTTTCATTATACTTCAGAGCAGCGCTAGCTGTCAAGCTCCTAACAAGGCGGCCAGCCAAGCTTCTTGCCGCCAAGCAGATGAAAATGAAGGTGTTCTACACTTTGTCCACCATCAGCTCCGGTATTGATTACTACGCGGAAGCCATTTTCCTCAACGCCCATTATTTTAGCTACATCGCCGATTTTACTCATGACATGTTTCACAATCTCTAAATCGGCAGTAATAATATTCTGCATGTGTTTTTTCGGAAGTAACAAAACATGGCAGGGGGCACCAGGTGCAACGTCATGAATAACAATCATTTCTTCGTCTTCATAAACTTTTTTTGAGGGTATTTCACCTTTGATTATCTTACAAAAAAGGCAATCATCCATTTTTTATCCCCCCCTTCTTGGTACGAATGACATATTCGCTAAGAGAGCAAATAATCCTTCATTTACAAGAAAATTAAGCAGAAATCAGAGTATTTCTCCAATCATGCCATCTTTATACAGGTCTTTCAACGTTATCTTGCGTATCTTACCTGACAAATTTTCCTCGCTCTTAGCATATACTCTTACATAATTGCCGCTAAGACCTTCCCACAAGCCTTCTGCTGATTCCTGCTCAAATAATACTGTCACAGTCTTATCCAGCATAGACTCACAATATTTCTCATGACTTTCTCTATCCACTTCGGCTAATTCTACTGCGCGTCTTTGCTTAACTTTCTCGGAAACCACTCCGCTAAAAGAAGCCGCTGGTGTACCCTTGCGCGGTGAAAAAGGGAAAATATGAATTTTACTGAAGCCACAGGACCTAACAAACTCTTTTGTTGCTGCAAAATTTTCTTCAGTTTCCCCCGGGAAACCAACAATAACATCAGTAGTGATTGCAACATCCGGCAATTTTGCACGGATTTTTTGAAGTAGTTCTGCAAAAATCTTGGTATCATAAGGTCTGTGCATGCTTTTTAAAACATCGTCGCACCCTGTTTGCAAAGGTAAATGCAATTGGCGCTGCACTCTTTCATCGCTAGCCATAAGGTCCAGCAAATCTTCGCCAACTTCTACTGATTCCAAAGAGCCAAGTCTCACCCTTGCAAGACCAGGCACTGCAAGCGCAGCCTTTACAGCATCGGTCAAGCTGGTACCGTTTTTTAGTTCCTTGCCATAGGCTCCTAAATGAATGCCTATTAGAACAACTTCGCTAAATCCAGCTGCAACCAGCTTTTCCACTTCATCTTTAATGTTCTCCAGGCTTCGCGAACGCAGTGGCCCACGTGCGTAAGGTATGATGCAGTATGTACAAAACTGATTACAACCCTCCTGAATTTTCAGGAAAGCTCTTGTTTTTTCTGTTTCACAGTCGGCTGATAATTCTTCAAAAGCTGTCTGCGCGCTTAGTTTTTTTACATTATCATAGGCATCAATACTCTGCTCAGTAGCTGCAGCTTCTACGAGAGTGACCACTGCCGCCCTGTCCTGATTGCCAATAATAAGATCTACGCCCTGTATTGCTTTTACTTCTTCAGCCGCCGTCTGCGGATAGCAACCGGAAACGACAATGAAAGCATTAGGATTTTTACGAATTGCCCTATGAATCATCTGTCTGGATTTTCTTTGTCCCATATTGGTAACAACACAGGTATTGATCAAATATATATCAGCTTTTTCAGCAAAATCGACAATTTCATAACCAGCCTCACGGAATAATCTCTCCATGCTGGCTGTGTCTGACTGGTTGACTTTGCAGCCCAAAGTATAAAAAGCAATTTTTCTCATCTGCTAGCCTCCCAAGTCTCCTGTTTCATACAAAATAGCTGTAGCAGAGACAAGCCCTGCTGTTTCTGTCCTTAAAATGCGGTTACCCAGGCTAAAAGTCTGTACGCCAGCCAGTTCAGCTGCTTTAAGCTCTTTTCCTGCTATACCGCCTTCAGGACCTATAATAAGTAAAACCTCTTCTATATTCTGAATTTCAGATAAGGCTTTTTTTAAACCTAATTTGGTTTCGCTCTCATAAGCCATTAATTTGGTCGAGCTGGCAAAACTATGCAAAACTTCGTCCAGATTCATAACACTTGTTACTTTGGGAACTATATCACGCTTGCTTTGTTTGGCCGCTTCTTCAGCTATTTTCTGCCATCTTTCGACCTTTTTCTCCGCTTTGTTCTTGTCAAGTTTTACGACCGAATGTTCCATTGCAACCGGAACAATAGTATTAACGCCTACTTCAACAGCCTTTTGGATGATAAAATCCATTTTTTCGCCTTTAGCCAAGCCTTGAGCCAGAATTATTCTTACAGAAGGTTCATTCACTTGTTCAATAAGCTTAATAAGACGAACGAAAGCAGCGTCCGCTGTCAAAGCTTTGATTTCCATCAAAGCCGTAACACGGTCGCTGCTAACAATCTGAATATGCTGGCCGACACGCATCCGCAGTACATTACTGATATGATGCGCATCTGTGCCTACTATTTGCATTTCTTCCGCAAAAGTCTGCGAAACGAAAAACCGATGCAAAGTTATTCCTCCCTGCGCATTTGCATAACTACCCAGCCGCCTTGTGTATCCACTGCTTCAACATAAAGACCGTTGTTTTTGGCAGCTTCTGTTACATCCTCAAGACGGTCAGAAATAATACCGCTTGCCAGGAAAATACCGTCTTTGTTCAATCTGCCAGGAATATCAGGCAGCAGCATAATAATTATATCGGCAATAATATTGGCGATGATAACATCAGCTTTGCCTTCTGTTGCATGCAGCAAGTCGCCTTTGGCAACTTCAATTACAGAAGACAACTTGTTATTGGCAATGTTTTCGCGTGCAACCTTTACAGCCGTCGCATCAATATCAATAGCCTTGACATATTTAGCGCCAAGTTTAGCTGCCGCAATAGAAAGAATACCGCTGCCGGTACCAACATCAAAAACCGTCATACCAGGTTCGATAACCTTTTCCAGCCTGCGCATGCACATGCCGGTGGTATGATGAGTACCGGTACCAAAGGCCATGCCGGGATCAAGCTCAATCACCTTATCATCCGGCTCAGCTTCATATTCTTCCCATGTTGGTTTTATGACAATATGTTCAGTAATACGGGTTGTATGGAAGAATTGCTTCCATTCATTCTCCCAGTCAGTCTCTGATATGGTACGGAAACAGGTATTGCCAAACCGGCAAGAACCGATACGCTCTTCTATCGCTGTCATTTCTTCTTCTACAGCAGCGAGACGATCATGCAATTCACTGTCATCAGGGAAATAAGCTGTAACAACAACTATTTCCGTATTTTCCTGTTCAGGAATATCACACAGTTCCCAAGTACCCGACGTACGCAAAGTATTGAGCAGCAAAGGGTCTTCAATAACAACCCCGCCAGCCCCCAAAGAATGGAAGACATCAGCCACGGCTTCCGTAGCTGCATGTGTAGTTTGAATACTAACCTCAACCCATTGCATTTAACTGCTCCTATCTATGTTCGGCCGGGAATATATAGCCTTATTTAAATAAATCTGCAATTTTCTTCAAAAAGCTCTTTTCTTCAGGATTAATGTTATCGCCGCTGACATCAGCAAACTTTTTCAATGCATCCTTTTGTTTATCTGTAAGCTTATTAGGAACAACCACCTTGATGGTTACCAGTTGGTCGCCGCGAACACC
The DNA here is from genome assembly GCA_964439485.1 of uncultured Acidaminococcales bacterium. Classification (GTDB taxonomy): domain Bacteria; phylum Bacillota; class Negativicutes; order Acidaminococcales; family Acidaminococcaceae; genus RZYP01. The sequence continues at coordinate 21,026 of CAYTOV010000011.1, forward strand.
GTTGCGGAGGCTGGCAATACCTTTGCCCTTAAGTCTCAATACTTTACCTGGCTGTGTTCCTTCCGGCACTTTCATCACTACCTGGCCATCAAGCGTAGGTACTTTGATTTCAGCGCCCAGAGTTGCCTGCACAATATTGATTGGAACTTCGCAGAGAATAGTTGTGCCATCACGTTCAAAGAACTTATGCGGTTTCACATAAAGGTAAACATACAAGTCGCCTTTTGAACCGCCTCTGACACCTGCTTCGCCTTCGCCTGATACGCGCAAGCGGGAATCAGTATCAACCCCTGCAGGAATTTTTACCTTAAGTTTCTTTTCCTTTTTCAGCCTGCCGCTGCCGCTGCACACCTTACATGGGTTCTTAAAAATCTTGCCCTCTCCATGGCAGCGAGCGCAAGGACGCACGTTAACCATCTGTCCAAACATTGTATTTTGCGTAAACTGGATTTCGCCAGTACCATGGCAATCAGGGCAGACTTCTATTTCGCTGCCTGGTTCCGCGCCGGAACCTTGGCAGTGATCACAGGTATCTTCTCTATTGAGTCTTACTTCCTTTTCAACGCCAAAAGCAGCTTCTTCGAATGTTATTTCCAGATCCAAACGTAAATCTGCACCACGCTGCGGACCATTCTTGCTCCGACGCGAGGAGCCAAAGCCACCGCGACCCTGTCCGCCAAAAAACATGTCAAAAATATCTTCCATACCGCCAGAGCCGCCAAATCCACCAAAACCACCGGCACCAGCACCAGCGCCGCCTCCATTTTCGAAGGCGGCGTGACCAAATTGGTCGTACTGGGCACGTTTTGTTTCATCAGATAAAACGCTGTAAGCTTCAGAACACTCTTTGAATTTTTCAGCTGCATCAGGATTGTCTTTGTTTACATCAGGATGATACTGACGTGCCAATTTGCGATATGCTTTTTTAATTTCGTCCGCTGTGGAGGTCTTAGAAACCCCTAGCACGTCATAATAATCTCTTTTGCTCAAAGTTCACACCATCCTAAGGCTAATTATTTTTTATCTTCGTCGACAACTTCTGCATCAACTACATCGTCCGCTGCTTTCTTTTCTGCGCCAGCAGCGCCTTCTGGGCCTTTAGCTGCCTCGGTTTGTTTATAAAGCTCTGCAGACAGTTCATAAAGCGGTTTTGTCAATGCTTCTGTATCAGCCTTAATTTTTTCTGCATCGTCGCCTTTCAGCGTTTCTTTAAGTGTTACAAGCGCTGCTTCCACTTTTTTAACTAACTCTTCGCTGCCTTTGCCTTCCATATCTTTAATGGTTTTTTCAGCTTGATAGCAGAGGGAGTCAGCCTGGTTGCGTACTTCAACAACGTCTTTACGTTTTTTATCAGCTTCAGCATTAGCTTCTGCTTCTTTAACCATACGCTCAACTTCGTCCTTATTCAATGTGCCGGAAGAAGTAATGGTGATTTTTTGTTCTTTGCCAGTGCCAAGGTCTTTAGCACTAACATTTACGATACCGTTGGCATCAATGTCGAAAGCAACCTCGATTTTAGGAATACCACGCGGAGCTGCCGGAATACCGCCAAGTTCAAAGCGACCAAGAGTTTTATTATCAGCAGCCATCTCGCGTTCGCCTTGCAGGACGTGAATATCAACGGAAGGTTGATTGTCGGCAGCAGTCGAGAATACTTGTTTGCGAGAAGTAGGAATGGTGGTATTACGATCAATAATCTTCGTGAATACTCCGCCCAGAGTTTCAATACCCAAAGACAATGGAGTTACATCAAGAAGCAGAACGTCTTTTACTTCACCAGCCAAAACACCTGCTTGAATAGCAGCGCCAACTGCGACGCATTCATCCGGGTTAACGCCACGATGTGGTTCTTTGCCCAATATTTTCTTAATAGCATCCTGAACAGCCGGAATACGGGAAGATCCGCCAACCAAGATAACCTTTTCAATATCATTTGAAGTCAAGCCTGCGTCAGATAGTGCTTTACGAGTTGGTCCCATTGTTCTTTCAACAAGATCAGCTGTTAATTCATCAAACTTAGCTCTGGTCAGATTCATATCAAGATGTTTAGGACCATCAGCACCTGCAGTAATGAACGGCAAGTTAATGTTGGTAGTCAAAACACCGGACAATTCAACTTTTGCTTTTTCTGATGCTTCACGCAAACGTTGCAAAGCCATACGGTCAACAGAAAGATCTATACCGGTTTCTTTCTTAAATTCGCCAATCATCCAGTTCATAATACGTTCATCAAAGTCATCGCCGCCAAGATGTGTATCACCATTTGTTGCTTTAACTTCGAAAACGCCGTCGCCCATCTCCAAAATGGAAACGTCGAAGGTACCGCCGCCAAGGTCATAAACCAAAACAGTGTGATCATTGGTTTTATCAATACCATAAGCCAATGCAGCAGCAGTAGGTTCGTTGATAATACGCAGAACTTCGAGGCCTGCTATTTTACCAGCGTCTTTAGTTGCCTGACGTTGGCTGTCGCTGAAGTAAGCAGGTACAGTAATAACTGCTTGGGTTATTTTTTCGCCCAGATATTTTTCAGCATCTTCTTTTAACTTTTGCAGAATCATCGCGGAAATTTCTTCCGGAGAATATTTTTTATCATCAATTGTTACTTTGTAATCAGTTCCCATGTGACGTTTAATGGAACTGACAGTACGGTCAGGGTTAGAAATAGCCTGCCTTTTTGCCAATTGTCCAACCAGACGCTCACCGGATTTAGAAAAACCAACAACAGAAGGGGTTAAACGACCACCTTCCTGGGTAGAAATAACGGTTGGTTCGCCACCTTCCATTACAGCAACTACAGAATTCGTTGTACCTAAGTCAATACCAATAACTTTAGACATTTTTATTCCTCCTCAAAAACCTGTTTTCTATTTGAATTTAGTAAATTAAAAACTAATTATTACTTACTACTTTAACTTTGCTATGGCGGATTACTTTATCATTAAGCTTATATCCCTTTTCGAATACAGCTTCAATAGTTTCATCCTCAAGCTCAGCGTTTTCTCCACGCATAACTGCTTCATGGAAAGAAGGATCAAATTTCTGGCCTTGTGCCGAAATTTCCTCTACAGAAAGCTCTTTGAAAATTTGCGTCAGCTGTCTTTGAATCATTTCCAGACCAACACGGATACTTTCAACATCATTAGCTTTAGCCATGCTTTCTTCCGCACGTTCAAAGCTATCAAGTACTTTCAGGAATTTCTCTACAACATTAGCAGTAACGAATGTTGATAACTGAGATTGTTCCTTTGTTGTCCGGCGGCGGAAATTATCGAAATCAGCTTGCAGCCGCAAAATACGATTTTGCAGTTCTTCAATTTTCTGGTCTCTCTCATCTGGCACAGGAATCTGTGTCTCTTCAGCCGCATCACCTTTATTTTCAACGTTTTCCGTTGTAACAGGTTCTACGTTTTCCTGCTTGATTTCTTCAAGCACTTCTTGTGTCTCTTGTTTCTGCAACACGCTTCCTCCTTCGTATATGCTTATTTCTTGTCCTCACCAAACAGGTCTCGCAAATGTTGATGCAAATAATCCATAACTGAGATTATTTTGCCATATTCCATTCTTGTTGGTCCAAGCACCGCCATCGTACCGACTACCATTCCGTTTAACCGGTAAGTAGCTTGTACCATACTGCAGTCTTGAATACCTGTGAATTTATTTTCGGAGCCTATTGTGATTTTTATTCCAGAATTTTCACCAGCGTGAAGAATATCTTTCAAGACCTTCTCTTCTTCAAGAATAGCCAGAAGATCTTTAATTCTCTCGACATTGCGAAATTCAGGTTGATTTAAAAGCTGTCTCGTTCCACCCAAAAAGACTCTTTGTTCATTATTGTTGGAACCGACATGCCTTAAGGCCTCAATAATTGAAGCAAACAGCTGCTTGTCGCTTGACAGTTCAGTGTACACATCACGCAGCATTTCACCGTTGATTTCAGCAATATTATGACCTTGCAGTTTATTGCTGATTCGATTTGCCAAATAATCCATTTCTTCCTGTTTCATACCCAATGGGACATCAATAACACAATTGTCTACGATGCCGTCGTCGGTAATAAGACAAAGAATTGCTCGCTGTCCATCCAATGGTAAGAACTTAACATACCGGAAAAGACGATTGATTTGCCTATTGGCCAAAACCATCGAAACATTTTTGGTCATCCGCGACAGAATTTTTGCTGTTGATTGGAATATTCCATCAATATTTCTGATACGTTCACGGTACCAGGCATCAATCAAAGCCTGATCATTCTCTGTAAGAGTGCCAGGTTCAACCATAGAATCTACATAAAAGCGATAGGCCATCGCTGATGGTATTCTGCCAGCCGATGTATGCGGCTGTTCCAAATAACCCAGAAGCTCCAGGTCTGACATCTCATTACGAATCGTAGCAGGGCTAAGACCTAAATCAAACTTGCGGGCAATGGTGCGTGAGCCAACTGGTTCTGCTGTTGAAATATAATCTTCAATAATTATTTGCAGGATTCTTTTCTTTCTTTCATTAAGCACCATTACACCTCCTGCCTTTTCTTTGTTAGCACTCTCTCTATTGGAGTGCTAACATCTGATATAAAATTACCACTTAGAACTCTTGTTGTCAAGCTTTTTACAGAAAGATTAT
>CAYTOV010000012.1:0-13162 GCA_964439485.1 uncultured Acidaminococcales bacterium
AGACGAATAAAATTTTTGTCAAATTCGAGTTTGTTAATTAACTGGATGGTAGGCAGATTCGGTTTGAAAGGGCCGGAAGCAATATATTTGTTCCAGTCTGGCGGCGCCGACATCAATAGCGACCAGGTGTTGCAGGCAATTCTGGTGCCTCCGCCGTAATCGGCATCAATGATACCATATGATTTCAAAGTTTCCATGGCGTTAATAATCGTACTTCTGTTGACACCGAAAATTTTCGCCAGTTCTCGCTGCGGCGGCAATTTGCTGCCAACCGTCCAGTCACCCTTTGCTACTTTGGCACTGATATAATCAACAATCTGTTTGTGCATTGCTTTGGAAGATTTAGGATTCGGCTGCCAGTTAATGCTAACCAATTTATTCGTACTGTTGTTTGATTGTTTTTCCATAATCTAAACACCCCATTGTAAGATAACAATACATTTGGTTGGCCAAAAAGTCAATGCTTGGTTGGTTACAACAATGGAAACGTAGATTATAATTGGTTTACTGAATAAATTTGGTTGGTATAAGGAGAAAGAGTATGTTGTTTTTTTGGCAAGGTTTAACGATAGGACTGGTTTCTGTCGCACCGATAGGACTTCAAAATTTATTTGTGATCAATACAGCGCTTACACAGCCTAGACTAAAGGTTTATCTTACAGCTTTGATAGTAATTCTGTTTGATATAAGCCTTGCCGTTGCTTGTTTCTTCGGTATGGGCGCACTTATCGAAAGCTCAAAGACAGCTGAACTGGCCATCCTGTTGGTTGGCAGTTTGCTTGTAACCTGGATAGGAATTGGACTGCTGAGGGCAAAAGGAAGTATGGCGCTTGACGAAAGTGTTGATGTGCCGCTACCAAAAGTCATAGCAACTGCCTGTCTTGTAACCTGGTTTAATCCGCAGGCCCTGATAGATGGAGCGTTAATGCTCGGCGCCTTTAAGGCGTCATTGCCACCGGGACAGGATATGGCGTTTATCATTGGGGTATCAGCAGCTTCCGCACTTTGGTTTTTGGCGATATCTACAATTATTTTGCTCTTCAGCGCTAAGATTACTGACGCGATGCTGCGTAAAATTAATGTTATCTGCGGTACGGTAGTTGTTTTTTATGGTGCAAAATTAGGTTATCATTTTCTAATGCTTCTTGGAGAATAAAAAAACCGGAACAGGTTACCTGTTCCGGTTTAATATTTTTGAGATTAACTTTCTTTTGGTAAGGAAACATTTGTTGTTGTGAGCGGCGTTTCGAAATAAACGCTGGTACTTGGGAAGGCGGTTGAAACGCCATATTCACTCATTATATTCAGCAAAGCGAAATTGATTTCTTCCTTGAGCAACAGGAACTCGAGATAATTCGTGGTTTTGGTATAGCAGATAACAAAGATATTCAAACTGCTGGCGCCGAAAGAATCAAAGGTTACGGTCATATCTTCATTATAAAGACCTTCATGTTCATTTAAGAAGTTGCGGATGCTGTGCACACATTTCTGCATTTGCTCAGGCGTAGTAGCATAAGCGACACCAAGGTTGAACTCAATACGGCGTTTGGCACGTTTTGTGTAATTGGTAATCGGTGTGTTGGAAAGCAAGGAATTTGGTACGTAAACCAATGCCTGCGGGAAGGTTCTGATGCTGGTACTGCGTAAGGAAATTTTTTCCACGGTTCCTTCCACACCATTGGCCGAAATCCAATCGCCAACCATAAAAGGCTTATCCATGATAATCACAATACTGCCGAAAACATTTGCCAAAGAATCCTTAGCGGCGAGAGAAATAGCCAAGCCGCCTAAAGACAGACCGGCGATAAAACCGTTAATGTCATAACCCCATTCGCTGACTATCATGGCAAGGGCGATAGCTGCGATAAAGAATCTTAAAAAAGCCGATACAATATTAGCCAATGATTCTTCCAGCTGAATGCCGAGCGAACTAAGCAGAGTAACAAGCAGATTATGCGTAGTCGTGGCCAGATTGAACAGAGTCCAGAAAACAGCTATCAGTATGGAAGAACGGACAAGCTCCTGGATGACAGCGTAATAAGCAATATAGGAAAACGGCGAGGCCAGAAGCGCAAAATAAAGACCCAGCATCAGGATAAGAAACTGCAGCGGATGATTAGCTGCGTCGACTATGTCTTCGTTTGTGTTAAAAGGCAGTTTGCTGGCAAAAATCTTGAGAAATTTAAAAATAACCGAACGAAAAATGAATCTGAGTACAAGAAAGCCCAGAAAGATTGCCAGAGAAGGCAGCCAAGGTCCAATAAAGTTCATAAATTACCTCCTGTAATTACTCTTAATTTTAGCACTGAATCAGTAGGCCTGGCAATGCTTAAGTAGCAACCTTATTTTAGTTAGCCTGCTTATATGGTATAATTTAAAGCAAATAGTTAAAAGAACAAGGAGAATGCTCAGTGGAACAATGGTTTGGCAATATCATCCTATATATTGTCGTTAGTGTTTGCCTTTTCCTGACGTTTTTAAGCATGATGGGGAACGTCTGGCTGCTTGGCACAGCACTTACTTTTGCCTTTTATGATAATTTTATAAGGTTCAATGAAGAATTTCTGCTTTACCTGTTTTTGGTTTTTGCCGCCGGAGAGCTTTGGGAGTTTTTCATTTCTTTTTTTGGCATTAAACGCAAGAATGTGTCATGGGCAACGGTGCTCGTTATTGGCATCGGCACACTAGTGGGTGTTATTATTGGGACCGCCATTTTGCCTCTTTTTGGCTCAGTGCTTGGCGGAGTAATGGGTTCAGGGATCATGGCTTTCACCCTGGAATACAATAAAAACAGCAGTAAGGCTGATGCTTGGGGTCTGGCGCTGCTGGCAATGAAAACACAGCTTTTGGCTGCTTTGGGGAAAATTACGGCTGGCGTGGTTATGGCTAGCATGATAGTATTACAAACATTGAAATAGGAGGAGATAATTATGCAATTTAAATTTGCCCACAATAATTTTAACGTTCTTGATCTTGATAAAAGCCTGAAGTTTTATGAAGAGGCATTGGGCTTGAAGGAAAAACGCCGCAAGGAGGCTGCCGATGGCAGTTTTATCCTCATTTATCTTGGCGACGGCCAGACAGGGCACCTTTTGGAATTGACCTGGCTCAGGGATCGTACTGAACCCTATAATCTTGGCGAGAATGAATTTCACCTGGCTTTTGAAGTAGATGATTATGAGGCAGCGCATGCTAAACATGCAAAAATGGGCTGCATTTGTTATGAAAATCCAGCTATGGGCATTTATTTTATTAATGATCCTGATAATTACTGGTTAGAGATAGTACCGGCTAAAAAATAAGAGGGAAAGTTAACCGGACGGGGAGGGGAAAATTATGCTGAAAACAATGAAGGTTGTTGCCAGCGGCAGAATGAGAGAGCCGGCCTTTGCTTTACTTGATGCGGAGACAACTTTGTATCCTTGGCAGAAAGGCGGCAAAATGCCTCAGGAAGCCTTTGATGTGTTGTTGGCAGAGGCAGATGGACTTTTTTCGGCAGGAAATATTAAAATTGATGAAGCTTTGCTTGCCAAAGCACCAAAATTAAAGGTGGTGGCACAGGCTTCAGTAGGTTATGACAATATCGATGTCAAGGCTTGCCAGGCACATGGCGTGCGTATCGGTAATACACCAGGTGTGTTAGTCGATGCTGTAGCGGATCTTGCTTATGGACTGCTTCTGGACAGCGCCAGAATGATTGTCCGCGGACACGAACATGTGAAAAGCGGTGCCTGGGGCGAACACAAAGGTTTGGGGTTCGGCGTTGACCTCGCCGGTAAGACTTTGGGTATTATCGGTTTAGGAGCTATTGGCAGTGCGGTTGTGCCACGTGCTCAAGCCAGCAAGATGAAAATTGTTTATTATAATACGCATAGACGGTCAGATGAAGCAGAACTGGGTGTTCAGTATGTGGATTTTGCTACGCTGCTGTCTACCGCTGATTTTATCATGGTCATGGTACCTCTAACGGAAAAAACAAAGGGTTTGCTGGGAACCGCTGAATTTGCTCTGATGAAGCCAACCGCACGCCTGATTAATACTTCTCGTGGTAAGGTGGTCGATACTATGGCCCTTTATCATGCTTTAAAAGAAGGTAAAATTGCTGCTGCAGCCTTGGATGTTGTTGACCCCGAACCTTTGCCGGGTGACCATCCTCTGCTGACTTTGCCTAATATAACAATCACTCCTCATATAGGGACTTCAACGGTTGAAACAAGAGATGCAATGGCACTTTTGACTGCCAGAAATATTCTGGCGGCACTGGAAGAAAAGCCAATGCCGGCAGAGGTCTTAGAAAAATGAGAGACATGTCTGAGGCAATATTATGAAACGCGAGTTATGCCTGCAGAGTGTAGCAGCTCTTAACCGCAATGCTTTGATCAAGAAAATAAATAGCAGAGGAATTTTTGCAGTTCAGTCGGTAGAAGAACTGGAAGAAGAAAAAAGTATCATATTGCATGGCGAAGAGCAAAGTGTCAAGAGACGCTTTCAACGTCTGGAGCTAAAAGGCAAGCAAAGTGAGCTGAAGCTTTCCATCCGTTTTGAAGAGGGAGCAGTTGTAACCAATGACTGCATCATGAGGCAAAATGATATTTATTTTGTCTATACCGAAAAAAGCAAGGAGCAACTTAAACTTTTGCTGAAGTTGGTATTAGAGGATACAGTTTTAGTTTTGGTGGAACCAGATGTCTATGACAGGCTGAGACAAAACCAGGGCTCGTTTAACCCTGCTTTGACTGACCGGTACAAAGAGAGAAATTTCCAATCCGGACTTGGCAACCATTTGTATTGGCAGATTTTTTTGGTCAACCAAGGGTGGACTGACTTTTTGCATAAACCATTAGAGAGGATAACGCTTAGACAACTAAGGGTTAAAGTGAGACGTCTGCGTTCCTGTTTAACTTTTTTCAAGCCAGCTTTGCGGCAGGACGAAGCTTTGCTTTGGCAAAATAACCTGCGCAGGCAGGGAGACCAGTTAGCTTATCTGCGTGAGCTTGATGTCGCTTTGATGGCCATCGAAAAAATTAAGACACCATTAGCAAAGCATGAAGAAATGTATCCTGAAAAGCTGGCGGAGCTTCTGTGGAAGGCTCGTAACACTGAAGCGCAGCGCATTAAACAAGAGCTTTCTTTGAAGGATATCACGCTTGAACTGGCCGGCTTCATTAGTTGGCTGCAGGGACAGCCGATAGCACCAACTTATGCGAACAAAGAGTTGGAGCCTTTTTTGTGGAGCAGGATTAAAGAGTGGAGCAATAGTATCGCTTCCCTGACCAAAAGATATCCTGATTTTTCCAACATGCTTGAAATGCATAAAATAAGAATTAAAGTCAAACGTTTCCGCTATGTGATGATGACGCTGCCGGAGATAAATAAAAATACCGGTAATATGCTGCGCAAACTAAAAAAACTGCAGGATATTCTCGGGTTTTTGCATGATGAATTCATCAACAATGAAATAATCAGCAAAATAGCAGCGACAAGCACGGAAAACCTGCAATGCGAAATGGCCCTTTTTAAAGGCTGGGAAAGCGCCAAGGTTGAGGAAGCGGCAACGGCTTTGCCTGATCTTTGGGAAGATTTTTGTGAAGAACTGGAAATCTGGCAGGATACGGTCTGATATATTGTTTCTACCTGAGGAATAGAACATAAAAAAATCCTTGTAAATGCTTAGCGCATTTACAAGGATTTTTTGAGTTTTAAAGACTATTCTTCACATGCAGCCAGAAGTTTCTTGGCGTCAATATATTGGGCAATACCGGCTGCTACCTTTTTGGATTCTTTCATTGCCAGTACCACGGTTTTCGGACCATGCACGACATCACCGCTGCTGAAAACACCAGCCCTTGTTGTCATGCCATAAGGACGTTCTTTGGTGATGACAAAGCCGCGATCATCGACCTGGATACCTTTGGTTGTGGAAACAATACGTGCAGCAGGTCTTTGACCAACTGCCAGAATAACAGAGTCACACGGAATTATTTCCTGACCGCCTGTTTCTACAAATTTACCTTCCTGGTCTTTGACAATATTTTGTACCAGCAGTCCTGCTAATTCTGTTTCGTCAGATGGAGAGGCTTTGGCACGTGTATTGGTAAGAGCACGCATTTGTTTTTTATTGAGATAACCAAGCGGTTTCTTCAAAAACTTAAACTGTACGCCTTCTTTAAGGGCAGCTTCGTACTCGGAAGGAAGACAGGTCATGTCTTCGGCAGTTTTATGATAAAGGACGGTGACATTTCCCGAAGTACGTCTGATAGCAGTACGGGCAGCATCGATCGCAACATTGCCTGCACCGATGACAACAACGTCATCATCATCATGAATGAGGACTTCTTTTTTATCAAGCTTGCCTGAATCAGCCAAAACAACTACTTTCAGAAAGTAGGTAGCGGTAAGAATGCCGGAAAGTTCCTGCCCCGGGATATCCAGGGTACGAGGAAGCGCTGTGCCGGTACCCATGAAAATCGCGTCATAGCCTTGAGCGAACAAGTCATCAACGGTCATGTCAGGTCCAATCAGCTTTTCTGTAACAATTTCCACGCCTAATTTGCGCAGGATATTGATTTCTCTGCGAACCACTTCTTTTTCCAGCCGGAATTCAGGAATGCCAAAAAGCAGGACACCGCCGGGTTCTGGCTGTCCTTCAAAAATAGTAACGGCGAAATCCATTTTGGCCAGGTCGCCTGCTACTGTGAGACCGGCAGGGCCGGAACCGATAACGGCAACTTTGCCTCTTTTGCCGGTAGAAGGTGGCACTGGGTTCAAGCCATATTCATGCGCAAAATCAGCAATAAACATCTCTAAGCTGCCAATCGAGATGGCAGAGTTTTTCTTGGCAAGTATGCAATGAGCTTCACACTGTTTTTCGTGGGCACAGACACGCCCGCAGATAGCAGGCAGATTGCTGCGCTCGGCAATAGTTTCATAAGCATTGCCTATATTGCCTTCACTGAGAGCGCGAACAAATTCAGGTATGTTATTTTCAATCGGACAACCTGTGCGGCAAAGCGGACGAGAGCAATTCAGACAACGTTTTGCTTCCGTTATTGCCTCCTGCATCGTCATTTTTTTACTCATCATTTTACCTCGTTATCAGAGTTTTTTTCGTTTAATTTTTTCTGCATAGACAACACCATCTTTTCCAAACCCTTCAGACGGCTGTCAAGCAATTTAATATCATCGGACATTCCTGTTTCGTAATCAGCAACCGGATCCGGCAGGACATCGTGATCAAGATCAATGCCGCCGTCAGCAGGTGCTACCTTTACACCATTTTGAGTTACAATACGGCCAGGAATACCAACAACAACCGAATTTGGTGGTACCTCATGAAGAACCACGGAACCGGAACCGATTTTAGAATTGGCACCAACAGTGAAAGAACCAAGAACTTTGGCTCCGCTGGCGACTACTACGTTGTCACCGATAGTCGGATGTCGTTTACCTCTTTCTTTGCCGGTACCGCCGAGAGTTACGCCTTGGTAAAGGGTGACGTTGGCACCGATTTCGGCAGTTTCACCAATGACAACACCCATACCATGATCGATGAAGAGACCGCTGCCTAATTGGGCTCCCGGATGGATATCGATACCAGTGAGAAAGCGGGAAAACGTATTTATCAGTCGGGGCAATAATATCCAACCGCGTTTATAAAATTTATGTGCCAGACGATGAAGCCAGATGGCATGTAAACCAGGATAACAAAGCACTACCTCCAGCTTTGATTTTGCTGCAGGGTCTCTTTGCATAACGACTTCAATGTCTTCTTTGAGTGTTTCAAGCATGGCTAAATCCTTTCTTTACTAATAAGAATATTCCTTAGACTTTTAATTTTATCATAGGGCAGGAGAATTGACAATTAATAGCACTTTTGCAAGAAGATGTATGGCTCACAAAATATTTTGTATATATTGGACATAGAATATATTTAGAAAACCTTTAGAAATATTTATAATTTACAAGGCAGAGGCTAAAGAAGTGACGGGCTTGCTGCACATCAGCGACCGACTGCTTGCAGGCGAATTGTCGCGTGTGGAAGCAGCCAGAGGAACTCTTTAACCTTTGCCATTATTAGTAAACACTAAAAGCACACTCACCCAAGTTTTAAAGTTTTGCTTTGTTGAAAAAATAAGAAAAATGATATAAAATGATATAAGTTTATAAACGGGAGGTTATTGGTAATGGCTGAAAACGAAATTCTGGCAACAGCGACCTTTTCAAGCGTGATTCATAACAATGAGATTTGTGATGAAATAGTTAAATGGGGAGCGGCCAACGGATATCCTGTTAAAAAAGCAAAGCTGAGCAATGCTTTAGAAGCTTATGTGGGTTTTACACCTGAATATATGATATTAGCAAAGCGCCAACCGCCTATCCCAGGTGGCTGGGACATTACTGTCGAAAAATATGAGCCGGAAACACGTATTATTCCTGTTAATGTCAAAATTAAAACAGATGAAGCTGGCAATAAAACCTATGAAATGAATAAGTTCATCATTAAGATGATGGAAGAATACCGCAAAGAAGGCCTCAGCATTGAAGTTGGTGAAGCTTTTTCTGAAGTTTATGGGTCCTCCGTGCGTGATTTGCGCTGCACTGGTCACCCTATTCTTGTCGACGGTTTTGAAGAATTTATCGAAAATATGCGCTAAAAGGGATAAGTACCCGCTGCCTCAGACAGTGGGTACTTTTTTTGAGTAAAAACTTAAAATGGTTGGGCAATAATCGTTTCAGCCAGGTGCGAAGAATCCAAAGAAAAAAGTCTTCTTATGCTTGTAGAAAACAGAAGTATCATATATAATAAATAAAGAATTTTGACAATCTGTCCGATGCTTAGCCTGAGAGGAATATTTCCTCACGGTCCTAAAAGCTTTTGAGGATTTACAAATTATAAATGATTATTTCGGAGGGCTTGCTCCTTTTCTTTTCAACATGGTTTTCGATGATGAAAGGGTGGCAGGCTTCTCTCGTTATGTGGAGTGAAAACAGTGAAGCCGGTTAAAATTACAATTAATAGCCAGGCCAAAGGACTGAATGCCGATGATCATCTGCAGACAACTTTCTTTGGCAGGATGACCGAGCGTGACGGCAAATTTTATGTTGTTTATGAAGAAACAGCAGCCACTGGCCTTGAAGAGACTAAGACAACGATTAAATGGGATAATGAACGCATAGTCATATTGAGGCACGGAAAACTGGAACATAGACAGGAATTTAGTTTTGGCTTCACAGACAATAGTTTGTATAAAACCCCTTATATGGACATTCCCGTAGTTGCTAAAACCAAAACTATTGATATTACAAGCGAAGATGGTATTTGGAAGCTATGCGTTGAATATAGTACCGCAATAGGGGGCGATGCTCCTAATGAAATCAGTTTGAAGATTGTGATTGAGGAGGAAAATAAGGGTGAACATTAAGGAAATATTGGCACAAAGCATTAAGGATGCGGCGCAAAGAGCGATTGAGGCCGGAACAGTTAAAGAAGGCGAATTGCCAGCAGTTGTTTTAGAAGTGCCACCGCAAAAGGAATTTGGCGATTTTGCCACTAACTTTGCTATGCAGGCAGCTCGCAGCTTAAAGTGTAATCCAAGGATGGTTGCTCAGGCGGTAGTTGATAATCTGGCTTGTGCTTATATAGATAAAACAGAAATCGCCGGCCCTGGCTTTATTAATTTTTATTTAAAGCAGGATTGGGTTTATAGTTTGCTTAGTAACATTCTTGCCCAAGGCGATTCCTATGGCGATTTGAAACAGGAAAATCCTGAAAAAATCCAGTTGGAATATGTCAGTGCTAACCCGACAGGGCCTTTGCATGTCGGCCATGGACGTGGTGCCGCAGTAGGCAGCGCCCTTGCTAACCTGATGAAAGCTGCTGGCTATAATGTTACTCGTGAATACTATATAAATGATGCCGGTAATCAGATTGAAAATCTGGCTGCTTCCGTTAATGCCAGGTATCTGGCACTTATGGGTGTGGAATGCGAATTCCCGGAAAACGGCTATCATGGTGTTGATATCATAGATACTGCTAAGCGTATCGTGAAAATATATGGTGATAAGTTTATGCAAATGGAAGAAGAGGACCGTCTGCATGAATTTAAGACTTTGGCCTTGAAGGAAAAACTGGCAGCGCTGAAAGAAGATCTGCAGGCTTTTAATGTTGATTTTGACGTTTGGTTCAGTGAAAAAACCTTACATGATGAAGACCGCATTAAAGCTGCCTGTGATTATCTGCTGGAACGCGGCTATATGTATAAAAAAGATGGCGCGTTATGGCTGAAATCTACTGAATACGGTGATGATAAAGACCGTGTTGTTATTCGCGATAACGGTATACCTACTTATCTGGCAGCGGATATAGCTTATCACAGAGATAAATTCGAACGTGGCTTCGACCATGTTATCAATCTCTGGGGTGCAGACCATCATGGTTATATTGCACGTATGAAGGCTGCTGTTGGTGCTTTAGGCTACAGCCCGGAACAACTTGAAGTTCTTATTTTACAGATGGTCAGCCTTTACCGTAATGGCGAACTTGTTAAAATGTCCAAACGTACCGGCCAAAGTGTTACGCTAAATGAGCTGATTGAAGAAGTTGGAACTGATGCAGCGCGTTTCTTCTTCATAATGCGTTCAATTGACAGCCAGCTTGATTTTGATTTGACGCTGGCAACAGAAAAATCAAGTGATAATCCTGTTTATTATGTGCAGTATGCCTATGCGCGTATCTGCAGTATCTTAAGGCAAATAGCAGACGAAAACATCACTGTAGATGAGAAGGCACCGCTTACATCCTTGACGGCGGAAGTTGAAATTAATCTTATCAAGAAACTTGGCGAGTACCCAGAGTTAATTGCTGCCGCAGCGAAAGAAAGAGCACCGCATCGTGTAGCACATTATGTTTATGAACTAGCAAGCTTATTCCATTCTTTTTATAATCAATGCCGTATCCTGGGTGTAGAGCCTGAAGTACAGCAGGCAAGGCTGCTCCTTGTTATAGCTGTGAGGCATGTTCTGAAGCATGCGCTTGATATTTTGGGCATCTCGGCACCAGAAAGAATGTAGTAATAGTATTTTGATAAATTAGCGGCGTTGAAGCGTCGTGGGAATAGCGGGGGAGGAAGAATATGACAAAATATATTTTTGTAACTGGCGGAGTAGTTTCGTCATTAGGCAAGGGCATTACGGCCGCTTCTTTAGGCCGATTACTGAAAAGCAGGGGATTTAAGGTTACCATCCAAAAATTTGATCCTTATATAAATGTCGACCCAGGTACAATGAGCCCATATCAGCACGGAGAGGTTTTCGTAACTGATGATGGAGCTGAAACAGATCTTGACCTTGGCCATTATGAACGTTTCATTGATATTAACCTCTCCAAAAGCTCCAATGTGACAGCAGGACGTATTTACCAGACCGTTATTGATAAAGAAAGACGCGGTGATTATCTGGGACATACAGTACAGGTCATTCCTCATATCACCAATGAAATTAAAGAGCGTGTCTATTGCGTCGGGCATCAGGATAAAGCTGATTTCGTCATTACCGAGATCGGTGGTACAGTCGGCGATATCGAGAGCTTACCGTTTTTGGAGGCTATCCGCCAAGTGCGGAAGGAAGTCGGCAAAAATGATGTTTTGTATATTCATGTTACCCTAGTTCCTTTTATCGCAGCAGCTGGCGAGCTGAAATCCAAGCCTACCCAACACAGCGTAAAAGAGCTGAGAGCAATTGGTATTACTCCTGATGTCCTTGTTTGCCGCGCTGACAAGGAAATACCTAAGGACATGCGTGAGAAAATAGCGATGTTCTGTGACGTTGATCAGGATGCCGTTTTTCAGGCTATTACCGCTGAAAGCATCTATCAAGTACCGATGTTGCTTGAACAACAGGGTATGGATGCAGTTGTTCTGCGTAAACTAGATGTTGAAGACAGACCAAAAGACATGAGTGACTGGTATAAGATGGTTGACAATATTCTGTGCCCGCATAGCCATAAAGTCAAAATTGCTATTGTCGGTAAATATGTCGAGTTGCAGGATGCCTATATCAGTATCGTTGAGGCTTTAAAACATGCTAGCTTCTATAATGATGCTGATCTGACTATCAAATGGGTCAATGCTGAGAAAATCGAGGATCCGGCAACGGACATGGATGAAGTTCTCGGTTGTGTAGATGGTATTCTTGTACCGGGCGGTTTTGGTGATCGTGGTATTGAAGGTAAGATCAAGGCTGTCCAATATGCGCGCGAACACAAAATCCCATTCTTTGGTATCTGCCTTGGCATGCAATGTGCTGTCATAGAGTTTGCACGTGACGTATGTGGCATGGCAGGAGCAAACAGCACGGAATTCAAAGAAAAGACTCCTTTCCCCGTTATCTATTTAATGCCAGAACAAATGAGCGTAGAAATAAAAGGCGGTACGATGCGTCTTGGACAATATCCTTGCAAGGTTGCTGCCAATACGTTGACTGCAAAAGCCTATAAAGAAGAGTTGATTCATGAACGTCACCGTCATCGTTATGAAGTTAACAATGATCTGAGAGAAGAGCTTGTTGCTCATGGCCTTATTATCGGTGGCACTTTGCCAAATGGCAGGCTGGTAGAAATTGTTGAACTCTCGCAGGATGTACATCCTTGGTTTGTCGGCGTACAATTCCATCCGGAACTTAAATCAAGACCGACTAATCCGCACCCGTTGTTCAGGGAATTCATTGCCGCAGCAATTAAATAAGACTAGAATCAAGGCAGGCGCTTCGGCGGCCTGCCTTCGTCTATTGGTAGTAAAAAGAGTAAATGACGGCAGGTTTTGGCGGTCTGTCATTATTCTAACTGTTGGAGTATAATGGTGGTACATAGGCAAGATTCGTTCGGTTAGTCATGATTTTTTTATGAGGTGAGTAGAATGTTGAAACGTATTTTTATAAGTTCAGTGTTGCTGATAGCGATATTATCATTTGTTATGTCGCTATTGGGCGGTAAAAACAATGATGATGCTGTCGTGCAAATGGGCAGCCGTGTAGCGGTTATCAGAATTGAAGGCCCAATTATGGCTGGAGAAGCTACAGATAGTCTCTTCGGAGAAAATGTGGCCAGTACGGGCACTATTATGGCTGAATTAAGAGCAGCAGCAAAAGACAAAAGTGTCAAAGCAGT
>CAYTOV010000012.1:13262-20373 GCA_964439485.1 uncultured Acidaminococcales bacterium
ATTTCCGGGACAAAGATTAAAAGTGGTGAATATAAGGATATTCTTTCCAATGAACGACCGATGACGCAGTCAGAACGAGAGCTTCTGCAGAACATGGTCAATGAGATGTATGAGCAGTTTGTCGGAGTTGTGAGCGAGGGCAGGAAGATGCCTGTTGATAAAGTAAAAAGCTTAGCAGATGGCAGGGTTTATACAGGCAAGCAGGCCAAGGAGCTGGGCCTGGTAGATGAAATAGGTAATTATTATGATGCGCTGGATGCCACGGGAGCTTTGATTGGCAGCGAGGGAACTCCGGAAGTCAAAGACTTCAGGAAGCAGAAACCTTGGCAAAATATTTGGGGAGCAAAAATATCAGAGTTTATTTTTGGGAGGATAACTGAGAATCTGACTAACCAAAGTCGTACTTTCGAGATGCAGACTCCACATGCTGAGGGGTGATAGTCATGAGAAGAAAATCCTTTGATGTATTGTTCGAACCGAAGCAAGGTATGGCTGAGTTGGCGAAAAAACCTACAATGTGGCGAAGCTTGTTCTATTTCGTTATCAGTATGGGAGCTTTCATCGGCGTAATAACAAATGTGATTTTTGCAGACCAGTCGATAGCGGTGCGTTTCGCGATTTTAGTAGGACTTTTGTTGATTAAGCTTATCGCGTTGGCTTGTTATGGCTGTTTCCTGCATGGTCTTAGTGATATCTGTGGGGCGCCGGGAGGGGACATTCGCAGTTTCCTTTGCATTCTTGGTTTTACCACTTTACCTTATTTGGTGCTTACGCCAATTGCTCTTTTAGGCGTAAGATTTGGCGGCATCTGGCTGCTATTGATACCAATCGCTGGTTTAATAGGGTTGGCTTGGTGGTTTTTTCTGGTTGTCAGAGCGTTGCAGGTTGTTTATCTCATCAATTTTTTCAGAGCTGCAGCGATTGTTGCCTTCAGTCTTTTCCTGCTGATGATTATCCTGTTTATGCCATTTTATCTGGGCACAAAGATGATTGTTTTAAAGTTGGGCTGATTTTTTCTTGCACAAAACTGTATAAAGTGTAATAATTTAATATAAATTGTTAGTTTTATGGCAAATGAGGATGCAAATACCTAGAAGGAGTGTTAAATAATGAACAGAGAATTATCAATGGAGTTTGTCCGTGTAACGGAGGCCGCTGCTATAGCTTGTGGCCACAGTGTAGGGCGTGGAGATAAAAACGGTGCTGACCAGCTCGCTGTAGATGCTATGAGAAAAATGTTTGATACCGTTAATATCAGCGGTACGGTTGTTATCGGCGAAGGTGAAATGGACGAAGCTCCAATGCTGTATATCGGCGAAAAAGTTGGCTGCGGCGGACCTGAAGTTGATATTGCCGTTGATCCTGTAGAAGGAACTAATCTGGTCGCTAAAGGACAACCTGGTGCTATTGCCGTAATTGCTATCGCACCAAAAGGCTGTTTGCTGCATGCTCCGGATATGTACATGGATAAAATAGCTGTTGGCCCGCGTGCCAAAGGCTGTATTAATATTGATGCTCCTATTCAAGAAAATTTGGAACGCGTTGCTAAAGCGCTGGAACGTAATGTCAGAGACCTCAGTGTAGTTGTGCTTGACCGTGAGCGTCATCAAGGTATTATTGAAGATGTTCGCCGTGCAGGTGCTCGTATCCAATTAATCACCGATGGTGACGTTAATCCTGTTGTCAATGCCGGTATTGAAGGCACTGGCGTGCATATGTACATTGGTAAGGGCGGTGCACCGGAAGGCGTTCTTGCTGCTGCTGCTATCAAATGTCTGGGCGGCGATTTCCAGGCCAGACTCTGTCCGGAAGATGACGAACAAGTAGCACGCTGCCTGAAAATGGGCATTGGCGATATCAACCGCATCCTGACTCTTGATGATTTGGTTAAAGGCGACGATTGCATGTTCACCTCTACAGCCATAACCGATTGCAACCTGCTTAACGGCTTGAATTATTTTGGCAATGGCGTGCGTACACATACCGTTTCGATGCGCTATCTGACAGGAACTGTACGTTTCGTTGACGCTGTACATACTTTTGACAGAAAGAAAATGGAAATTAAATTATAAGGCTTAGAACTTAATGAGTTTGATAGTATAAGATGAAGAAGGGTTTTGGCTTTCGCTGAAGCCCTTTTTTAGCGTATCTAAGAAGGCGAAGGATATACATGCGTGATGAGCTTATCTCTCTTATAAAAAAAATAGATATTGTACGTGAAGCCGGCGAAGCTCTTTTAACCGGCGCGAAAGCCCTGAATATATGCGGCTTAGCTGACACGCAGAAGGGTTGCTTTTTGGCGGCTCTGGCGGGTCTTCGCAAGAATAATGGACCTTTGGTATTCCTCCTGCCTGGACGTGACGAGGTTCGTAACTATAGGCGTGAACTCAATTATTTTTACCCTGAACAGGAAATGCTGGAACTTTACCCGGAAAACCTGACGCAAGTCAGGGCAGACGCCAAGAATCAGGAAGTTGCTGCGGCACGCATCATGGCTCTGAGGGCTATGCATGCCACAAGCTTCAGCATAACTTTTGTGACGGCAGAGTCTCTATTACAGAGATTGCCAGCTGCAGAAGCTATTTTTAATAGTAATTTGGTCGTCAAGGTGGAAGACGTAGTAGAACAGGAAACTTTGATTGCCAAACTTGTTAAAATGGGTTACGAACGCACAGAACAGGTTGAAGCACTCGGCCAATTCTGCCTGCGCGGCGATATTATGGATATTTATCCTATTAACGAAGTAGATCCGGTACGTATTGAATGGTTTGATAATAATATCGACTCAGTACGCAGCTTTGATATAAAAAATCAACGGGCCTTGCAGGTTAAGGATTCTGTGGAAATTGTTTCTTTAGGAATAACCGAAAAGGCTGATAATGCCAATATTTTTGAATATTTATCATCTTCGGCAACCATCATTATGGATGAGCCAGCTAAAATATTCGAAACCTTGCGCAATTTATTTGGCGAAAATGTCCAGGACTCCGCTCGTTTATTCATGCCGGAGGAAATCATGGCCGCTTGTGAAAAACATGGCTGCCTGAGTGTATCAGCGTTACCACACCGTTTTTTCAGCGGCCAGAGAACGTTTACTATACCTGTAAGAGCAGTTGCGCCATATAACCGTAATATTGATCTCCTTGTCTCTGACTTACAAGGCTGGCTTAATGATGGCCTTTCACCGTTAATCATGATGGGTAACATTGACAAGGCTAAGAATATTGCTGAGAGCCTGAAAGGCAGAGGACTGCCTGCTGCTTATGCTCAGAAAGGCAAATTGTTTTTGCCTGGGCAGATCAGCGTTTTTGCTGGTGAATTGAGTGCAGGTTTTCGCTCCTGGGGCGAATCCTGGCTGCTTTTAACGGAAAATGATATTTTCGGCGTACAGAAGAAACGTCGGATACATCACAAGCAAAGCGGGGCTAAAATACAGTTCTTCTCAGAAATTAAAGCCGGCGATTATGTTGTTCATGCTGTGCACGGTATCGGCCGCTATGTCGGTGTAGAAACTTTATTGGTCGGAGATGTGCACAGAGACTATCTCCTTTTGATGTATGCCAATGAGGATAAGCTTTACGTGCCTGTAGAGCAGGTAAGCCTGTTACATAAGTATGTCGGAAATGAAGGACAGGCACCGAGACTATCCAAAATGGGCGGCTCGGACTGGAAGCGTATAACTAATAAAGCGAAGGCCGCAATCACCGAATTAGCTTCGGAATTGCTGAGACTGTATGCGCAGAGGAAAATTGTAACTGGACATGCGTTCGGGCCTGACACAGAAATGCAGCGTGAGTTTGAAGCGGGGTTCCCTTTTGAAGAAACTCCCGACCAACTGCAAGCTATTCGAGAAATTAAAAGTGATATGGAAAAACCTATGCCGATGGACAGACTGCTCTGCGGTGACGTTGGCTATGGCAAGACAGAGGTTGCTATCAGAGCTGCTTTCAAAGCTGTCACCGATGGCAAGCAGGTGGCGGTGCTCGTGCCTACTACGGTTCTGGCCCAGCAGCACTTCATGACTTTCACACAAAGAATGGAAGCTTTCGGTGTTAATGTCGAACTGATAAGCCGTTTCCGCACTCCGAGGGAACAGCGCGCAACGCTGAAAAAAGTGCGGGAAGGTCAGGTCGATGTACTTATTGGTACCCATAGAATCCTACAGTCTGACGTGCAGTTCAATGATCTGGGGTTATTGATCATTGACGAGGAACAGCGTTTTGGCGTAGGCCAAAAGGAAAAAATAAAGAAGTGGACTGTTGGTGTCGATGTGCTTACCTTGTCAGCGACGCCTATTCCGCGTACCTTGCACCTGGCGCTTGTTAATGGCCGGGATATGAGTGTTATTGAAACGCCGCCGGAGGACAGGCTGCCGGTAGAAACCTATGTGGCAGAGTATAATGATGCTATGATTAAAGAGGCGCTGGAAAGAGAGATTCGCCGCGGCGGCAGAGTTTATTATGTGCATAACAGAGTGCAGGGATTGGAAACATTGGCGCAAAAAATAAGGCAGCTGGTGCCGGGTATAGCTGTTCGCATTGCCCATGGACAGATGCCTGAAGAAATGCTGGAAGATGCGATGATAGGCTTTTACGAAGGTAAGTTCGATGTGTTGCTGAGCACGACTATTATCGAGAATGGCCTTGATGTACCGCTTGCTAATACCATAATCATCGACGGTGCCGAAAACTTCGGATTATCACAGCTCTATCAGATGCGGGGCAGGGTTGGCCGTTCGTCACGTCTTGCCTATGCCTATTTTGTCTATAAAAGGAATAAGGCTTTGAGTGAAATTGCGGAAAAAAGACTGCAGGCCATTAAAGATTTCACGGAATTGGGTGCTGGCTTCCGTATTGCTATGCGGGATTTGGAAATTCGCGGCGCTGGTAATCTGCTTGGCGCACAGCAACATGGTCATATTGCCGGCATAGGTTTTGCTGCATATTGTGACTTGTTGGAAAAAACTATTATCCAGATGAAGAGCGGTCAGCCGTTGGCTGAACCTGAGCCAGATCCGGTACTGGAAGTTGATATTGACGCTTACATTCCGGATGGTTATATTGACAATCCACGCTATAAACTGGAACTGTATCGTCGTTTTGCCGATATGCAATATAAGGATCGGGAAGATTTCATGGATGAGATTATCGACCGTTTCGGCAACCCACCTGAACAAGTCGTTGCGCTTTGGAAAGTTGCCATCATCAGGAGCCTGTGCCGAGAAATCAAAATAACCGGCATAGTTGCCAAGCAGGCCGAAATTCGGATTACGTTTGCTGAACACACGCTGACAGATCCTGAAGGTATTATGGCTGTCATCAAAGAAAACGGACCTTATATAAAATTCAGGAGTGGTACGCAGTCGCAGTTGATTCTTAAAACAACGAAACTTAAAACAGATCCTTTATCTTGGCTGGAAAAGACCTTATTACGTTTCATAAGGCATGAATAAAGTATGACAGACCTTTGTGTTTGCTTTATAATTAAGAAAAATGGAAAGGGGTAACCACTGTGGTTAAGGACAAATTTTTACGTGGCGCGCTGATTTTAACTGCAGCAGGTCTGATGGTTAAGCTTATTGGCGCTTTTAACCGTATATTGCTGTCTCGACTGTTAGGCGGCGAAGGCATTGGCCTTTATCAGATGGCTTACCCAGTTTATCTCCTGATGGTTTCAGTTTCTTCAGCAGGTATACCGATAGCCATTTCCATTATAGTGGCAGAAAAAATAGCAAGGAATGATTATGCGGGTGCTGGCAGAATTTTCCGCGTTTCATTGGGACTGATGGTCGTTACCGGTATTTTCTTTGCTTTGGCCTTATATGGTATGGCTGGTTTTTTGATTGACAACAATATAATTCGCGATGAACGCGCATATCAAGCATTGATAGCACTTACGCCAGCTGTTTTTTTCGCAACGATTCTGGCTAGTTTCAGAGGTTACTTCCAGGGACATCAGATGATGACGCCGCCGGCAGTTTCACAGATTCTGGAGCAGTTTGTCAGAGTAGTGACTATGGTTGTGCTTGCTTATTATCTGTTGCCTTACGGCTTAGAGTATGCTGCGGCAGGCGCGGCTTTTGGTGCTGTTCCCGGAGCGGTAACGGGTTTGATCGTGCTTTCCTTCTTTTACGCACGATATCGAAAAAATTGGCAGCAGCAGTCAGTCGAGAACAATATTGCCGCGCAGGAATCAATCAAACAAATTGCTGTGCGCCTGGTGAAGCTGGCTTTGCCGGTGTCCTGCGCTAATATTATGCTGCCGGTGGTTACCGGCATTGATATGTTGATTATTCCAGGACGGCTGGAAGCGGCCGGTCACACAGTGGAACAGGCAACGACGCTTTTTGGCTATTTTGCCGGCATGGGTCTGCCTCTCGTTATGTTGGCGACAATTCCTACGGCATCACTAGCGGCCAGTATAGTACCGGCTGTGGCTGAAGCGCACGCACTCCAAAACTTCGAAGGTATTCGCCAAAAATCACTTACGGCCATTCGCTTATGCCTTTTGCTGACTTTCCCGGCGGTAGTCGGCCTGGCAGTTTTGTCAGAGCCTATTTCGCAATTATTATACGGAACGAAAGCCGCTGCTGCTTCCATTGCGCATCTGGCACCGGCAATCTGTCTTTTGGGTTTACATCAGATTACGACAGGTATGCTGCAGGGTATGGGTATGACTATAATACCGATGCTGAACATGATTGCCAGCACGCTGCTTAAAATATATCTGGTCTGGCAGTGGACTGCTGTCCCAACGTATGGTATCGTGGGAGCTGCTTGGGCTACCAATATTAACTTTGGTTTGGCAGCCGCACTGAATCTGTTTTTCCTTCTGCGTTATTCGACCTTTTCGTTTCCGTTGAAGACAACAGTAAAAATCCTTACGGCAGCCCTCTTAATGGGCATTTGTGCTTATTTATCCTATGTAGAGTTTATAAAATACATAGCAGGAAATACTATCAGTACTTTGCTGGCAATTGTAAGCGGCAGCATAGTATATTTCTTCGTGCTTATCTTTAGTGGTGAATTAAAAGCAGCAGAAATTGCAAAAATACCCTTCTTTGGCAGTAAATTGGTTAAGTTTTGTAAAAATATTCATTTGATGAGGGATG
>CAYTOV010000012.1:20473-23644 GCA_964439485.1 uncultured Acidaminococcales bacterium
CCTGGCAGTCCCTTAGTGGCGGAAAGAACGGTTGTTCTCTTGCGGGAAGTTTGCGCAAAGCAGGGACTGGCGCTTGAAATTCTGCCGGCAATGAGTTTTCTTGACCTGGCCTATGTCAAGCTGAATTTAGACCCGATTACGGGCCTCAGAATTGCTGACGCTGCAGATGAAAAATTATTGTCAGATGCAGGAAGATATCCTCTGATCATTACACAGGTTTACAGCAAAATGGTTGCTGCTGAACTAAAAATAAACCTGATGGAAGTAATGGATGATGAAGATGAAGTTTTCTTTATGCGTAATCTGGGACTGCCCGATGAAGTGTGTAAAGCTGTTCCTCTCTATGAATTAGACCGGCAGGAAAACATTGATCATTTAACAACAGTTTATATACCTGTTTTTAGAACAAGTAAAATGGACATGACGCCTTTGATTGAAGTTGTTAAAACCTTACGTGAGCCAGGCGGCTGCGTCTGGGATAGGGAGCAAACGCATGAAAGCATTCGCAAAGGATTGATTGAAGAAACCTATGAACTTCTTGAGGCTATTGACAATAAAGACCTTAAAGGAATGAGGGAAGAACTCGGTGATGTTTTGCTGCAGGTAGTTTTTCATGCCCGCCTTGCCGAAGAAGAGGGCGGCTTTGTCATGCAGGATGTCATCAATGACATCGTAGAGAAGCTAATTAACCGTCATCCGCATGTCTTTGGTACTATTGAAGTTGGTAGTTCCGAAGAAGTGATTCATAACTGGGAAAAAATCAAAGCCGAGGAGAAAAAGGAAAGAACTTTAGTTCTGGATGGTATTTCTCCAGGACTGCCGACGCTGATGAGATCTTACAAATTGCAGTCTAAGGCTGCAAAAGTAGGTTTTGACTGGCCAGATGATGATGGTGTTTTGAAAAAAATTCAGGAAGAGCTTCAGGAATTAGCAGAAGCGGTAGCTGAAAATAATCCTGACAATATAGAATGGGAACTGGGCGACGTCCTTCTTGCTATGGCCAATTATGCCAGACATCTAGGCGTGGAGCCGGAAACAGCTCTTAACAGAGCGAACAACAGATTTGTTTCAAGGTTCAATTTTATTGAACAGGAAGTGCTTACTTCAGGCAGGAACTGGGCTGATTTTTCGCTGGTCGAACTCGAAAAATTGTGGCAGGAAGCTAAAAAAAATGAAAAAAATTAAAAAAAACATTAAAATACCTTGTTCTTAAGCAGGAATAACGCGAAGAATAACGAATTATAGCCATAAGTTGGTAATGTACTTAGCTTAGGCACTGTACAAATAAAAAATCAAGGAGGACTTTATTGTGAACAAAAGTGAATTGATTGCAGCTGTCGCAGAAAAGACCGGTATGACCAAAAAAGATTCTGAAAAGGCAGTAGGTGCTTTGCTCGAGACTATTAAAACTGCTGTCGCAAAGAAACAAAAAGTACAATTGATTGGTTTTGGTACTTTCGAACCTCGCGTTCGCGCTGCGCGCACTGGTAAAAACCCACGTACAGGCGAAGCTATTAAAATCGCTAAAGCTACTGTACCTGCGTTCAAAGCTGGTAAAGCATTCAAAGACGTAGTTAACAAGAAAAAATAATTGTTGATTGTATTCTTGGATACTGTGCAACCTGTTGGGTAACCAGCAGGTTGTTTTTTTTATGTATGCACAATGATGGCGAAAATGATATACTATAATTATTAAGTACGCGGAATGTGAGGCAGAGTGATGGCAAGAAAGAGACGACGTATTAATGGCTTTAAGCTTTTGCTGCTGTTTATAGCCGTATGTTTTCTGCTGGCGTTGGCCCATAAAGAATATAATATTTACCAGGTTAACAAAGAATTGGAAAAGACTCAGAAAAGAATAGAGTCATTGAAGGAAGAACAAGAAACGCTGGAAACCGAGCGGCAGAGGCTGGATGACTTGAAATATATTGAAAAATTAGCTCGCGAAGAGCATAATATGGTTGGCAAAGATGAAGTTCCTTTGTTTATTATCGAAGAAAAAGGTACACAACCGGGGAAAGGAAAACAGTAAATTGTTTTTCAGGTTGACACCAATTTGCTTCGAAGGTTATAATTAGTCGCAAGAACAAAAATTATAAGGGGGATCATTGATCTTTATGGCTCTTGAAGTAGGCGCGATTGTGGAAGGCGAAGTTTCCGGAATTACGAATTTTGGCGCTTTTGTGCAGTTGCCAGAAGGAAAAGTAGGCCTTATCCACATTTCTGAGGTATCCAATGTTTATGTTAAAGACGTTCATGACTTTTTGAAGGAAAAGGACAAAGTTACGGTCAAAGTCTTATCAATAGATGAGAAAGGCAAAATAGGCTTATCAATTAAGCAACTGATGCCGCCGCCTGCTCCCAAAAGGCCTGTAGAACGTCGCCCCATGACACCAAGGGTGGTGCCGACTCTCACCTTTGAAGATAAGATATCACGTTTCTTGAAAGATAGTGACGATAGATTGCTCGATTTGAAACGGAATACGGAATCAAAACGCGGTGGTCGCGGTGCTAGCCGCAAAAATGATTAAATTTTGATACATTGGGCACTTCTTTTGGAGTGCCCGTTTTGTTTTTAGGAGGCACTATGGCTGGAGAACCAATTAGCCTGAGACTGGAACGGCTTTTAAAAAAACAAGAACTGTTCCCGAAGGGAGCAGTTCTTTTAGCTGCCTGCTCCGGCGGCGCTGATTCTTTGGCAATGACGTCTGTTCTGCAGCAAGTAGGACAGGAAGAGGGTTGGCAGATTTTTGTCTGTCATGTACAGCATCATTTGAGAGGCGAGGAAGCCGAAAGGGATGCGCTTTTTGTTGAAAAATTTTGTCAAGAACGGCATTTGCCTTTTATAAGGGTTGACGTTGATGTAAATTACCTGGCTGAGCAGGAAAAGATATCCGTCGAGGAAGCTGCTCGCAAGCTAAGATATCAGGTTTTAAAAGAAAACTGTCAGAAGCTCAATGCAGTTGCTATTGTGACAGGACACCACCAGGATGATCAGGCAGAGACTGTACTGATGAATTTGCTGCGTGGCGCCGGCACGCGCGGACTGCGTGGCATGCAGACAAGAAACGGACTCGTAGTCAGACCTTTTCTGGATGCAGCAAGGAAGGATATGGAAGATTACTGCAGACAGCAAGGAATTGTTTGGTGTACTGACAGTAGTAATGAATG
>CAYTOV010000013.1:0-13549 GCA_964439485.1 uncultured Acidaminococcales bacterium
CAATTCGCCTGCAAGCAGTCGGTCGCTGATGTGCAGCAAGCCCGTCACTTCTTTAACCATCGCCTCTTTGAAGGTTCTTTGCACTTCATTTAACACACGCGACTATTCGCCTGCAAAGCAGTCGGTCGCTGATGTGCAGCAGGCCCGTCACTTCTTTAGCCCTTGCCTTATTAGTACGTTCTTAAAGCACCGGTTCATAAGTATTAATTTTTTTCTTGGTTTGAGATGTTTTCGATATTGGCCTACTTAGACAACACATAAAAAAAGCGGTTATGCCAATACTTGACCGCAGAAAATAAATTTCTGAGCACCGACATAACCGTTTTTTAGCAATTTATTTTTGTCCAGGATCGACAAAATCATGTATCACAGCGCCAGGCGCCACCATCGGAATAACCAGGTCGCACTGGTCAATTACTGCCTCAATCACAAAAGGCTTGTTAGCCTCTTTCGCCTGCGCGAGAGCAGCCTTGAATTCTTCGCAGGTTTTGGCTGTAACGCCATCGGCACCGCAAGAACGCGCAAAGGCAACAAAATCAAACGGCGTCAGAATTGTCGAGGAGTAGCGTTTATCATAGAAGATTTCCTGCCATTGTCTGACCATGCCCAGACAACAGTTGTTAATCACGATGCTAACCAGTGGCAGACCCTCATTGACAGCTGTATAAAGCTCCATGCCAGTCATTTTGAAACCGCCATCACCGGCAATATGCACTACCTGTGCTTCTTTTTTCGCCAGTTTTGCTCCAAGCGCAGCCGGCAGGCCATAGCCCATCGTGCCGCAGCCACCGGAAGTCAAGTGATGCCTTGGCTTGTCGATGAGTAAATGCTGGGCAGCCCACATCTGATTCTGGCCGACATCAGTTACAAAAATGGTATCCGTGCCCTGATAGTTGCGATTGAGCTCCGTCATCAGCCAGGGGGCCGTTAGTTTATCACCTTTTTTTGCTGACTGGTCTTCTGTTTCCCCCCAGGCACGAATGGATTCCCACCAAGGTTTGATCTCCAGCTTATGGACTCTTGAGGTTAACAAAGTAAGCGTATCTTTCAGGTTGCCGACTAACGGCAGCGCTGTCATTACATTTTTATCAACTTCGGAAGGATCTATATCAAGCTGGATAATTGTCTTTTTCGAGACATAACGATTGCGGTCACCGGTAACGCGTTCGCTGAAACGACTGCCCGCTACCACGAGCACATCGGCATTGGCAACAGCCATATTTGACGCTATATGACCATGCATCCCAGTCAGACCAAGCGCTTGTTCATCACTGCCCGGAAAAACGCCAAGTCCCATCAGTGTACTGACTACCGGCATGCCAGTCTTTCTGGCAAAATCCATAACTTCTTTTTCAGCAGCACTGTGAATGGCGCCGCCGCCTACGAGCATCACAGGACGTTCAGCATTGTTGATGGTTACCGCCGCTGCTTTCAATACGTCTTCAATATTTTCCGACGCTTGTTTCTCCGCTTGCTCTGCTTCCGGCTCCAGCCATTCTACTTCGCCGCTCTGAATGCTGCTTGGTATGTCAACCAGTACGGGGCCCGGCCGGCCTTCCTGTGCTAAGCGAAAAGCCTGTCTTAAAGTTGGCAGCAAATCTTCCGGTCTGCGTACCAGCACATTATATTTGGTTATGGGAATCGTCACGCCGACGATATCAATTTCCTGGAAAGAATCACGCCCCAGATGCTGGACCTGTACCTGACCGGTTATAGCAACCAAAGGTACAGAGTCGAGATAGGCTGTTGCCAGGCCCGTAACAATATTGGTTGCCCCTGGACCGGAAGTAGCTATGCAGACCCCCGTCCGACCGCTGGCGCGTGCATACCCATCAGCTGCATGAATGGCGCCCTGTTCATGCACTGTCAAAACATTATGCAAGGGGGCGTCGTACAAAGCGTTATATAAGGGGATGACCTGTCCGCCCGGATAACCGAAGACCGTCTCAACACCTTGTTCCAACAAAACTTTAACGATTGCTTGCGCTCCTGATAGCTTCATATTTTTGATTTCCCTTCTCTACTTTAATCAAATAGCCTTTTTTTGTACCGAATAGCCCATAGAAACAGCCATGATAGCAACCTGTTTTGCTAAAAGCTTGGAAGCCTGTTCAGCGCAAGCTGTAAATAACGTGATGCGCAGCTCCAATTCCTTTGCGTCCTTCGAAGTGCTCATGCGCAAATCTTTCACACTCAATCCCTGCTGTGCCAACACGCGCAGAACCCTAGGCAACAAAGTCTCTTCATTTTTTGCTTTTACTACTAAAGTATCTGACATTGTAATTCCTCCTCGAATTTTGTTTTGTGATGGACAGTTGGAAAAATAAAAACGCCCCTGCCTAAGCAGGGGCGTAAAATACGCGGTACCACCCTAATTTGTACTCTTTGCACCAGTCCATCAACCGGCTCAAGCCTAACGTGCTTGTGACGCATCATGCTACTTGGTCTCCCTTTCGCTGACGAGTTCATGGGTGATTTACTCGACCAGGGCTCTGTACCGATTTTCACCAAACATCGGCTCTCTGTGACTTTGCATCCTGACTTTCTTCCCAATCATAACCTTTAAATAAATCTATGAAGTTAGGAATATTATCCTATTTAGCCGCTTTTTTGTCAATCGGTATGCAAGAAAAATATTTGTTACGCAAGTAACACTTTTACGTAAAATTAGCAGCTTTTTAAATATTTTTCCACCATAACTGTAATTTTTTCATGATATGTGTCTGTATTATCCGTCAAAACGGTCTGGATTTTTGCAGCAAAGCCGCCAGCAGCTGGTGATAATAGTTTGCCGTAAAGGCTGGCGTATAATCTGCCGGTTTCCGAAGCAGGGACGAGTTCAGCAACTTCAGCTGTAGCAATGCCGGCAAAAGCTGCCATCTCAGCTAGCAGTGCCGGTGCCTTCTCCGCAATGCATTGCAAGGCGCTGAGCCACAAAATATTTTCGAATTTAAAATAAACCCTGCCTTTCAGTACTTTGGCCATTTCGCTGAAATCGCCAGTAAACAAATCAGCATTGGCAAGACTTAGACGATAATTGCAAGCTTCGGCAATAGCGGCATGAACAGCAAGATCTTCCTGCAAAGCTTTGTTTTCAGTGGCAGCATCCAGTCCGATAGCAGTCAGCTTCACTTTGTTGCGTGTCAATTCATAGCCAACCAGATAATGCTCTTCCGGTGTGATGGTTTTACCCTCTTTTGATAAATACAGCTCGAAATCGATATCCCATGGTGTATTTTTCAAATAGGAATTATACATGGACTGAGCATGCATAATGACTTCACCATATTCCAGCACGATGCGTCTTAAAACTTCAGGCGTATAATGCAGAGTCTCATTGCCCACTTTGACCGGCCCAGCGAGATAGGAACTCTCAACAGCCTCTCTGAATTCCTGCGGCAACTCCAGATAACGCTCTTCTACAGCGAGATCTGTCAATTTCTCGATCTCCAGATTGATTTTATCCGAGAAATCGAGGCCCAGCATGCTGTAACCATAGAGCAATACTTTGACAAGATCCTCTTCAGAGGTCAAACGCGTCGCGCTGGCAGCATAACCTTCTTTATAGCCGGTTGCAAAAACTGCCCAGGTAGCCGCATCAATTGCTTCCAAAAAATTACGCTGCAGCAAAGCACAATCAGAAGGCGTGTACTCTACCAAAACTGGTTTTATTTGTTTTTTGCTGAAAAATGGTGTCAGGTGCTCCGCGGCATTACCGAGCCAATCACTGAAACCTATGCTCAAGCCTTTGGTACCGCATGCTGTTGGTCCTGTCCATTTGACAAGACGGCGTAGAGCAGCCGCATTATTGGAATTTAATCCCATAATTTTTATGCTGATGCCATTCTCCATGCTTTCGCCCTCAGCTTTAAACATGGAAACACCCTGGCATTCCTTCGTGGCCGCACAAACTAATTTCCTACCATTCGCTGTTTCCAGCAGAGCCAGCCAGCCACCGCTGATTTCGCTGAGAGAAGGTGCAATTATCTTTCCTGCACTTGCAGCTTCCATTGCTTTTATTGCCCCAACCTGTTTAATTGCCATAAATATTATCCTCCATTTATGTAACTTTTCGTATAAAATACTCTCTTAAATATTATCTACATATGAGCCCTTTGATGCAAGTCCTATAAAATCAATTTATTACTGGTCAAATTTGTTGACTTTTACTATATATTGTAGTCTGCTCTGAAGTTATAAAATAGTTATCAACCTTTATTCACAACTTATCAACCGTTTTTTGTGGATATCTTTTGATATCCACACATTATTTCCCAGGTTTTTGGTCAAAATCTTTAGTATTTCCATTTTTATGCACTGTTTTTCCCAACTTTATCAACACCCTGTGGATAACTTTGTTGATATTATCCACTTTTTCCACAAAACACAATATATTGGGTCAGCGCTTGCGAAATTGAGCGAAAGAAAAGACCAATAATCCGAGCCAAATCCAGCCAAAAGAAAGCAAATGGCTAGCTGTAAATTCTTCGCCATAAACAAAAATCCCCAGCAATAAAGTAATAGTCGGAGACACATACTGCAAAAAGCCGACAATGCTTAAAGGCAGCAGTTTAGCGCCAGCCGTAAACAAAATCAAGGGAGTAGCCGTCACAGCACCAGCACCAGCCAAAAGCAGCAGTGTAGAGGTATCGCTATGCTGCCAGGCAGCATTACCCATATCAGCGAGGTAGTAAAGATAGGCCATGGCAATCGGTGAAACAATAAAAGTCTCCAAAATAATACTGGTCATGGTTTCCACGACCAAGGTCTTCTTAATCAGGCCATAAAGAGCAAAGCTTAAAGCAAGGCTGATGGAAATCCAAGGAAAGACGCCAATACTCCAGATCATACTGCCCACACCGATTGCAGCCAGTAGAACGGCTGCTTTGATGGAGTTATCCAGCTTTTCATGCAGATAAAATACCCCCATTAAAACGCTGACTAAAGGATTAATGTAATAGCCCATACTGGTTTCAATAATGTGCCCTGAGGCAACTGCCCAAATGAAGATACCCCAGTTAACCAAAATCGTCAGTCCCGCTGCCGCCAGTGCTGCGGTTTTTTTCCTGTCTGTGATAATTTTCTTGGTTTCTTCGATAAACGCCGTCCAGCGGCCTGTCAGCTTCAGCAGAATGCCAACAAAGACCACTGACCAGATAATTCTGTTGGCTAATATTTCAAAAGTGGCAACGCCCTGGATACTTTTCCAGTAAATCGGCAGTACACCCCATATGATATATGAACTAAGGCTAAAAATCACACCCTGCCCAAAACTTTTGTTTTCTTTCATACTATTCCTCTATTCTTAAGTTTTCACTCTATCATAAACGATAGTCCTAATAAATGCAACGAATTGACTCTCGCCTACAACCTGGTGATATAAAAAAAAGACAAGGTCTTATAAGACCTTGTCTTTTGAAATTTTTTTTGAAAATTTAACCTAATCTTTATCAGTTGCTGCTGCTAAGGAGCGGCTGGCGACAATATCAACACCCAGCCCAAGAATATTTGGACAAATAACCTGACCTTCGGCAATCGGAGCTTCCACAGTAACCTTGCGCAGCTCTTCAGCGCAAGCCAGCACTTTTTCTTTGGGCAGACTTGTTTTGGAAACTACAGGTACCAGCGCAAGGGCTCCGTTTTTCACGCGCACGGTAGAGGTCAGCATCCTTTTCGGAGCCAATATTTCCTCTTCAGCGTATTTTTTGCCCCTGGGGCAGGTATTGCCGACAACTTCAGTGACAACTCCGTCAGTGATAGTAGCAGTCATTTCACACCCACGCGGGCAGACAATACAAGTCAAAACACGTTTATCTACAGACATACTTACGCCTCCCGATTCAAAGCGACTGTTAGTGAGCCTTTGATTAATTTAGTTTTTTCAGCTGACAAGTCGAGAGCAATCATCTCACTCGGCTTAGCAACCGGCAATATCTTACTCATGATCAAAGTATCGCCGCTTTTTACTTCCAGTTTCACCTTACGTTCAGGGTTCGCAACACGCATAAAGAGACGTGCAGCTTCGCCCTCCTGCGGCAAGGAAAGTTTTTGCGGTACACAAGTACGGATGCCATTGCCAGCTTCAACATTAACAACTGTTAACTCTTCGTCAAGCTTGCCAAAAGCAGTCAAAGCCGCAAACTTACCGGCAATTTCTGCTTCTTCCGACACAAAATCAACCAAGTCATGTACATGCACTACATTGCCTGCGGCAAAAATACCAGGCATACTGGTTTGGCGGCGTTGGTCAACAATCGGTCCGCTGGTCAGAGGGTGCATTTCCAGATTCAGGCCCCTGGATAATTCATTTTCCGGTATCAAGCCGACAGAAAGCAATAATGTATCACAATCAATATCGAATTCAGTACCGGCAATCGGCTGCATCTTTTCGTCAACTTTAGCGATAGTCACACCGGTTACGCGTTCATGGCCATGGATTTTAACAATTGTATGTGATAAGTACAACGGGATATTATAATCTTCCAGGCATTGTACGATATTTCTGGTCAAACCATTAGAAAAGGGACAAATTTCCAGAACAGCTTCCACTTTGCATCCTTCGAGACTCATGCGGCGGGCCATAATCAAACCAATATCGCCGCTGCCGAGAATAACTATCTTTTTGCCAGGCAGGAAGCCTTCCATGTTAACCATACGCTGAGCAGCGCCGGCAGTAAAGACGCCTGCAGGGCGTTCGCCAGGAATACGGATAGCACCGCGGGTACGTTCCCTGCAGCCCATAGTAAGAATAATGGTTTTACCCTGAACCTGCAAAAGACCTTTTTCCGGGCTGACAGCAATAACAGTTTTATCCTCAAGAATTTCCAGAACCATGGTATCAATCAAAGCTTCTATTTCCGGCTTATCTTTGATCAGCTCTATACAGCGATAAGCATAACCCGGTCCGGTCAATTCTTCTTTGAAGTGATGGAGGCCGAAACCATTATGAATACACTGCTGCAGAATACCGCCCAGTTCACGGTCACGTTCGATGATCAGAATTTTTTTGGCACCATTTTCCCAGGCGCTATACGCGGCAGAAAGACCAGCAGGCCCGCCGCCGATAATAATTACATCATAAATCTGGTTCATTTTATGCTTCCTCCCCTTTTACTTGGTCTTTTTCGTAAAACATATGGGAATCAGCATGTTCTTTTAATACTTCTGTTACAGGAATACCCAGTTCTCTCGCAAGAATCTGAGTCACGCGCGGTCCGCAGAAACCACCCTGGCAGCGTCCCATACCGGCGCGCGTTCTTCTTTTAACGC
Source organism: uncultured Acidaminococcales bacterium (assembly GCA_964439485.1). Taxonomy (GTDB): domain Bacteria; phylum Bacillota; class Negativicutes; order Acidaminococcales; family Acidaminococcaceae; genus RZYP01. Next base: position 7,270 of record CAYTOV010000013.1, read on the forward strand.
CATCAACAGTTCTGGCACCACAAGGAGCATGGATAGCAGCAACGATTTCCGCTTCGGTAATTGTTTCGCAGCGGCAAATAACGCGGCCAAACAGTTTATTTTCTTTAATAACTTCTGCCTGTTTTTCTCTTGGCAGGCGGTGGAAAATGACTTTTTCCGGCAGTACGCCTTTAAAGCCAGCTTTCAATACTAAGTTCTGATTTCCTTCGCGCATCAGATCGAGAACCTCTTCCGCTACTGCCGGTGCCGCTGTCAGACCAGGAGACTGCATACCAGCTGCATGAATAAGCCCTTTAACCTCAGAATTTCTGATGATGAAATCACCATTATCAGAAACAGCACGCAAGCCGCAGAATTCCGTAATCGCTGTGCCCATAGGCAAATTAGGCAGTAATTTACGGGCAGAAGTCATAATTCTGTCCATGCCGCCTAAAGTAACTGCTCTATCGTCTTTATCTTCTAAATCTTCAGCATTAGGTCCGATAAATGTATTGCCATGAGTCGTTGTACAGACCAGAATACCCTTCGAAGTCTTGGTCGGTGTCGGGAAAACAACGCCATTTACCATCGAAGCTCCTGCTGTTTTGTCAAACAAGATATATTCGCCCTTACGGGGATGAATTGTGAAGCTGTTGTCTCCAGCCATCTTGGCTATGGCATCAGCATAAAGACCAGCCGCATTGATAACATAACTGGTTTTGATAACGCCTTTGTTCGTTCTGACTGCGGCAACTTTACCATTTTCTACGTCGATACCCTCTACGCGGCAATCAGTTATGACTTCCGCACCATTTTGCACAGCACACTCAGCAAATGCAAGCGCCATGGCAAAAGGCCAGCAAACACCGGCAGAAGGAGCCCAGAGAGCGCCCGTAACTGTCTTTGTCAAATTTGGTTCTTTAGCCAAGACCTGCTCCGGAGATAAAATTTCAAGACCTTTGACACCATTTTGAATGCCGCGTTCCAATAATTCGGAAAGTGTTGCCAGCTCCTCTTCGTTAGTAGCGACAACCAAAGAGCCCGTCCATTTGATATCCAGATCAAGCTGATCTTCCAGTTCGTGATAAAGGTGATTACCACGCACATTCATAATCGCCTTCATACTGCCTATCGGTGCATCAAAGCCAGCGTGCAGAATTGCGCTGTTAGCCTTAGTAGTGCCAGCTGCCAGGTCTGGTTCTTTTTCGACAAGTACGCTTCTTATGTCATATTTCGATAATTCACGTAAGATAGCTGTACCGACGATACCGCCGCCAATAACGACAACATCAGTTTCTTTTAGACAACTCATTACTTCACATCCTCAATCGATTTAAAATAAAGATTTGGTTCAAAACAATCAAACTATATAAAAATGCATCTGTATTCTATCACAAAATTTACAAAAATAGAATAAATTTCTTTTTTGAGTCCAACTGGGCTTATTTTTGTCCCATATTTACAGATAAAACGGGGGTAATATTTACCCCCGTTAAAAATTACTCTTCTTCGTCGGCTTCTTCTTCAACAACAGCAATGGCAACAACTTTATCAGCGCCATTCAGATCGATGAGTTTGACGCCTTGTGCGTTGCGCCCGAATTTGGAAATACCATCTGCCGTCAGACGGATAATCAGACCAGCCGCTGTTACCATGATAATTTCCTGTTGTGGCAACAGAACCAAAGCACCTACGACATGACCGGTTTTTTCCGTAACACGAAGATTGATAACGCCTTTGCCGCCGCGAGTCTGCACACGATATTCGCTCGCCATGGTTCTCTTACCCATACCTTCTTCGGTGGCAGTAAGAACTTCACCATTTTCAGGAACTGTATCCATGGAAACCACGATATCATCAACACCAAGCAGGATACCACGGACACCATGTGCTGTTCTGCCCATAGGACGTACATCATCCTCACTGAAGTGGATAGCAAGACCATTACGAGTAGCCAAAATAATGCTAGAATGTCCATCAGTCAACTTAACGTCAATCAGATCTTCGCCGTCATCAAGAGTAATGGCATTCAAGCCAATTTTTCTTGTGCTGTCGAAATCAGTCAGCGTCGTTTTCTTAACAGTACCACGGTTGGTGGCCATGAATAAGAATTGATTATCAATAAATTCTTTTACCGGAATAACGGCAGTGATCTTCTCGCCGGCTTCCAAAGGCAGAAGATTGACTATGGAAGTACCCTTCACAGTACGGCTGCCTTCCGGAATTTCGTAGCCCTTCTGGCGATAAACCCTGCCCTTATTAGTAAAGAACAGTATGTTGCTATGTGTAGACCCAAGCATCAGATGCTCGATGAAGTCATCAACTTTTTTACCGCTGCCACCCCTGAGACCTTTGCCACCACGTTTTTGGTTGTGGAAAGTATCGAGGCTCTGCCGTTTAATATAACCCTGATGACTAATTGTGATGATAATATCTTCTTCAGCAATCAAATCTGCTATTTCGATATTGCTGGTGTCGATTGTTAATTGTGTACGACGAGCGTCACCAAAACGTTTTTTTACTTCCAACAGATCTTCTTTGATAATATTAAAAACTTTATATTCGTCAGCCAATACACTATTCAGCCAATCAATAGTTTCGAGCACATCAACATATTCGTCGTCGATTTTCTTGCGTTCGAGACCTGTCAAACGCTGCAGTCTCATGTCCAGGATTGCCTGCGCCTGACGTTCGCTCAGCGCAAATTTTTCAACCAACGCTGCTCTGGCAATCTCCGCATTCGCGCTGGCCCTGATTGTTTTAATAACTTCGTCCAGATGATCAAGCGCTATTTTCAAACCTTCCAGAATATGAGCACGTTCCTTGGCTTTACCAAGTTCATACCGCGTTCTTCTGGTTATAATTTCTTTCTGGTGCTCAATATAATACTCCAGGATTTGTTTCAGATTCAAAACCATCGGCTGATTTTTGACCAACGCCAACATAATGATACCGAAGGAATCCTGCATCTTGGTATGTTTGTATAATTGATTGAGTATGACATCAGGCACAACGTCATGACGTAATTCGATCACAATACGCATGCCCTTACGGTCACTTTCATCACGCAAATCAGTAATACCGTCAATGACTTTATCCTGCACTAACTGTGCGATGTTTTCAATCAAACGCGCCTTATTTACTTGATAAGGAAGTTCTGTAACGATAATTCTGCTCTTATTTTTCGGCATAGGCTCAATATGAGCCTGACACCTGATTTTAACAACACCACGACCGGTAGTATAAGCACTAACAATGCCGTCAGTTCCTAAAATCATTGCTCCCGTCGGAAAATCAGGACCTTTGATTACCGTCATAAGCTCCGGAATTTCAATCTCAGGGTTATCAATCAGCATGATCAAGCCGTCAATTACCTCGCAAAGATTATGCGGAGGAATATTCGTTGCCATACCGACAGCTATACCGGATGAACCATTAACCAGAAGTGCCGGAATTTTTGCCGGCAAAACACTTGGCTCCTTCAAAGATTCGTCGTAGTTAGGAACAAAATCGACAGTTTCTTTTTCAATATCTTCCAGCATTTCTTCGGCAATCTTGCTCATACGAACTTCTGTATAACGCATTGCCGCAGCTGAGTCACCGTCAACGGAACCGAAGTTGCCATGGCCGTCTACAAGTAAATATCTGGTGGAAAAATCCTGAGCCAGACGTACAATCGCCTCATAAACCGAAAAATCACCATGAGGGTGATACTTACCGAGAACTTCACCGACGATACGTGCCGATTTTTTGTATGGCTTATTGGAGCTCATACCAGCTTCCTGCATTGCGTAAAGAATACGACGATGAACAGGCTTCAGACCGTCACGTACATCAGGCAATGCACGCTGAACGATAACACTCATTGCGTAGTCGATGTAGGATTTCTTCATTTCGTCTTCTATCCAGACAGGCAAAACCTTACCTTCCTCAAACTCCACTTTACCACCAACCTTTATGTTTTTTGACTGCTGTTATTTAAATAATAATTCATATATCTGCTTGCCAATCAGAACCGTCGTAACACATAGATAAAGGGGTCTCACATAGCTGGCACCGTGCTTGATTGCCATTCTGGAACCAAAAATCGCGCCGAAAATCATGGAAACACCCATAGCAAGGCCGTAGACCCAATAGACAGTACCACTCATTGCGAAAGATAGAAGTGCCCCGGCACCGCTGGCAAAATTCAGTGCTTTGGCATTGCCTGCCGCCGTCACAAAATTATAACCAAGAAATAAAAACCCAAAAATTAAAAAAGAACCTGTGCCCGGACCAAAAAAACCATCATAGAAGCCAAGACCAAATGCTGTCAAAATTGTCGACGCCAAAATACCAGCGCCAAATTCCTTGACATTCGAAACATCGCCCCAATCTTTCCGCCTGTACGTGTAAATAGCAACGGCAACCAACATGACAACAATGACATTTTTCATAAGCGCAGCAGGCAACAGATAAACTACGTAAGCACCAAGGGCTGAACCTATGAAAGAAAGAGGCATCAGGCACAAGACAACCTTTTTTTGAACCTTACCGGCACGCCAAAAAGTAACAACGCTGGTAAATGATCCCATCATCGCCGCTACCTTGTTTGTACCTAAAGCAAAACTTACCGGCATACCGGTCGCAAGGAGAGCAGGTGTGGAAATAAGTCCGCCGCCTCCTACTGTTGAATCAATAAAAGATGCTATAAAAGCGGCAATAACCAAAAATACCATTGTTGCTGGGTCGTATTGTTCCATATTTCTCCTCGATCTACTTTGGATTTATTACATTATCGCAAGATATTTTTCATGAATTTTAAATAAAACCCACTGCATCCTAGTTCACAACCAGCTGTTACTTCTTCAGCAGTTAACTCATTGCTGATTGCATAAGGATGGTTTTGCGATAAAACTGCACCGTTAAGCGGCCATTTTACACCAGAAATTGATACTTTGCTTTCGCTGGCGAAAGGCAAAAGTGATATTTCTGTAGGTTTTTGGGTAGGAACAAACGTCACTTGCTCGCCTGCCCCCAGTAAAACCATGATTTCTTCGTGGTCAGCAAGAATAATAGTTGCAGACTTTTGCTTTTTGCAGGCCAGCAAACTAAAAATGTTGGCATAAAGGTGGTCGAAGCGACCGCCCCAGATGCCAGTAGCCAAGACGCAGCTATTTTCAGGAATTTCTTTTAAGAGCAACTGTAAATCTGTATCATCTTTCTCACGGGCAAAAGTTTTGATTTGGGCGCCATCATTTTGCGCCAATAGCCAGTTTTCCTGACTGGCGCTATCGCGGTCACCACATAAAAAATCAGGTAAAATACCCGCTTCATAGCAATAATCAATACCGTGATCAGCGCAGAAAATTCTCTTGGTAGCAGCAGCTTCCTTCAGCCAAGCCATTTCAGGCCTGCGGCCGCCGGCAACAACAATAATTTTTTCCTGTTTCAACTGGCATAAGCTTAAAATACCTTGCGGTAAATTAAGATCAAACTTGCTCATATCTTACTTAACTGCCTTTCTCTTACTCGGTGCCGGCTTAATAATGATCTGGTCCTTTTCCTTCAGAACCTTCCAATCCACTTCACCATTACCGTTTTTAAACCATTCCATGCTTAATTCCAATAAATATTTATTTAATTTTTCCTGCGCATCAGCTGGCAATAATAATTCGTTGCCAGTTTTAACAACTTTACCCGGTCTGCGCAAAGAATTATCAGCTTGGCTGTCTTCAAGAATTTCTGTTTCGAAACTTTTCGCTTCCGCGAAGCCTTTTAGCATATCAGCATCAGACAAATTTTTCTTTATTTTCATGATGTTCTCCTTGTCTTACAAATCGAGGTTACGTACCTTGCTGGCATTTTCCTCAATAAATTGACGGCGCGGCTCAACTTTATCGCCCATCAGGATGGAAAAAATCATATCAGCTTCTGCAGCATCTTCCAGTTTAACCTGCAAAATAGTACGTCCTTCCGGATTCATTGTCGTTTCCCACAATTGTTCCGGATTCATTTCACCAAGACCTTTGTAACGCTGAACATAAGGATTACTTTCTCTGCCAACTTGATCAAGAGTTTGTTGCAATTCATCATCACTGTAAGCGTAATAATGTTTTTGCCCTTTTCTTACAAGATAAAGAGGCGGTTGAGCAATATAGACATGTCCTGCTCTGATCATCGGCTGCATGTAGCGATAAAAGAATGTCAACAGCAGCGTACGAATATGTGCACCGTCGACATCAGCATCGGTCATGATGATAATCTTGCCGTAACGCGCTTTGCTCAAATCAAAATCTTCGCCAATACCGCTGCCGAAGGC
>CAYTOV010000013.1:13649-23411 GCA_964439485.1 uncultured Acidaminococcales bacterium
CTGAGGTTTTCATCGCCCTCTTTTAAGGCATTTATTTTACGTGCATAATCATTGATTGTTCTAGTCAGAGCTTGTTTTAAGCCGCTTAAATGCGTGCCGCCCTCTTCAGTGTTGATGTTATTGACATAAGTATAAATGTTTTCGTTGTAGGTATCGGTATATTGCAAAGCGATCTCAACGATATTAGTATCTTTTTCGCCCTCGATATAAACTGGCTTTTCGTTAATCGCGGTCTTACTGCGATTTATGTAATTGACGAAGGAAATAATGCCGCCTTCGTAATGGAAAATCTCGCCCTCGTTAGTGCGTTCATCGCGAAGTTCGATTTTAACGCCCTTGTTTAAAAAGGCCAATTCTCTGATACGCAGCCTCAAAGTTTCATAGCTATAAACAGTTTCTGTGAAAATGCTGGCATCCGGCAAGAAATGAACAGTTGTTCCTGTTTCCTCAGTAACGCCTTTTTCGAACAAAGGAACTACAGTTTTGCCTTTAGCAAATTCAATACCGTAAATTTTTCCGCCTCTGCGCACCTCAACCTCCATTTTGGAGCTAAGCGCGTTAACGCAGGACACACCAACGCCATGCAAACCACCGGAAACTTTATAACCGCCGTCACCAAACTTACCACCGGCGTGCAATATCGTCATAACGACTTCAATGGCAGGTTTTCCCACTTTATGCATATCAACAGGAATACCACGCCCATTATCGCTGACAGTTATGCTATTGTCATTATGGATCAAAACCTGAATAAAAGTACAATAACCAGCTAAAGCCTCATCGATACTGTTATCAACAACTTCAGAAACCAGATGGTGCAAACCACGGCTCGAAATACTGCCAATATACATACTCGGACGTTTTCTAACCGCTTCCAGACCCTCTAATACCTGGATTTGACCAGCATCATAACTACCATGTACCGCAATTTCTTCTTCAATAGTAGACATAGAAACCTCCGAAATCTAAAATTTATCTTTTATAAACTGCATTCAATCCGAAATCTTCTTCTTTGCGACGCTTCAAAGTGCCTGGCGAAATACCTGATAAATACAATGTATCTTTAGTAACAATACAGCTTGAAGGAAAAATATCACCAGAAAGATCAACAACCTTATATTTACCAAGGTTAGGCCGAACAAATTCTTCGTAAATATTCGCTTTTTTATCCAGCAGGCTAAAAATTCCCACTATATCGCTACTCTTTACTACGCAGTCTGCCCCTAGATGAAGATACATAAATATTCCTCCGCAGTCTTTCAACCGTTTCTTCAATCAATTCATCCGTCAGTTTTTCCGGCACAATGCCAAGTTCCAATAAAGTTGCAAAAACTTTATCTTCAGCAGTGCATCCTTCCTCAGCTATCTTTAAATAAACTTTACTTCTGATATTTGATTTAATTTCGCTGAATAACATTTTATCACAATTAACGTAATTTATACACTCCTCATAGGATAGCCATGGTGCCGAATGCAAAATTTCCGCTGTTTTAAGCCACAAAGCACTCTTTCTTTCTCTCTCACAGGCAGGGCAGTAATGCTCATCTCCCATAATTGGTACACCACATTTTTTGCATTGTTTTTTAAAGTTTTCCAAAACAGCTTTTTTACGCTTTTTGTCATCCTGCATAATTCTGCAAAAAATATTTCTTATATCGGGATCAGATAATTGCGAAGCTTTTTTTTCTATCTCTGCCTTTTCTTCTTCGCCCAAAGGAGAATAAGCTAACTTAGGCTCTACCGTTTTTTCTTCCTGCACATTTTTTTTAGTAATAGTGCCGTTAAAAAACATAATGTCTTTGATAATAAGGTCAGGATTTCTTAAAGACCCTATTTCACCCACACTCTTTTTTATTTTACCCAAAAGCTGAGTTTTCATCATCAACAAATTATGCGACCAGGCAGAGCTGTCCGTATTAACAAATAAAATTCCCCGTTCAATGCGATTAGGTTTGGAATGTTTGGCAATATTAGCCCCACAAATCTCTAACCAGTTATTGCTCAGATAATAAACAAGGAATTTTTCTTTGCCAGCCTTACTTTTTACAATTTTTAATATCGTCATCTCAATTTGTTTCACATTAATCCTCGCAGATAGAACCTTCCCTGACGCAAAAATATCTGTTGCATGCCAATTCCGGTATTAGATTCTTATCGTTAACAGTAATAAAAGTCTGAACCCTGCCGTCAATAAAGTTCAATATTTGTGTCCTGCGTTCGCTGTCCAGCTCACTCATCACATCATCAAGCAGCAAAACCGGATACTCGCCTGCTTCACTTTTGACGTATTCCATTTCTGCAAGTTTAAGTGCAAGCGCACCACTTCTTTGCTGCCCCTGAGAACCAAAAGACCTTAAGTTATTTTCATTAACTGTAATAAAAAGATCATCGCGATGTGGCCCGATGCCTGTACTGCCGCGCAAGACGTCAATGCTCTGTCTTTCCTTCAGCCTTGCTAAGTACCATTCACGCCAGTTTTCCATACTATCTTCTTGTGAACAAATAATAGCAGAAGAATTAGTTTTCAACTCATAATTGACCACTAATTCTTCCTTTTGGTTGGTTATTTCTTTATAGATATCGCCGGCAATACAATTAATTTTTTTAAGGACATTAAGCCTCAAACCGATGATTTCAGCCGCGACGCTGGCTATTTCATTATTCCAGACATCAAGCTGCTCATTATCCAAACCATTTTCCCGTGCATTTTTTAAAAGTTTGTTCCGTTGCTGGAGCACTCTGTTATATTTTACTAAAAGTCCATAATAATAACGATTAGTCTGTGCTATTTCCATATCAAGAAAACGCCTTCGCAGTGCTGGTTCGCCTTTGACTATCTGCAAATCTTCAGGAGAAAACATTACAACATTTAGAGTCCCATAATGTTCTTTACTTCTTATAACATTCTCGTCTAAAGCGATTTCTTTTCTCATTCTTTCGCAGATATTCTGTCTTTTAACTCTTAATCTATGTTCACCATAGAGATTATTAAAAGTAACTTCAGCAGCCATATCACGACAAGACATTTTTACCAGATCATCTTCGTTACCTGTACGATGCGACATACCAAACGCTGAATAAAATATGCTCTCTAAAATATTAGTCTTTCCCTGTGCATTATTGCCATAAAAAACGTTGACCAAGCCATCTATTCGCAAATTTAAGTTTTGATAATTTCTAAAGTTAATTAAAGCAATTTGCTGAATCTTCATGCTTATTCTTCCGTTTCAACAATAATCTCGTACTGCCCCTTGATGACAACGATATCGCCGGGATAAACTTTCTTTCTTTTTTCTTTGATTGGCTGTTGATTCAATGTTACCAAACCAGCTTCGATCAATTCAATTGACTGACCACCAGTTTGCAGAACACCTGCAAATTTCATCAGGTTAGAAAAAGTTATGTAATCAGTTTTAATGCCTATTTTAATTTTTTCCATATTCTTATCCCCTTAAAATACTACTCTGACAGGAGTAACGATGTAGAGATAGTTTTCTTCGCTTACTGGTTTGATACAAACAGGACTTAAAGAATTGTTAAGTTCAATAGTGGCTTCTTCAGCATCGATATTTTTTAATATATCAAGAATATATCTGGCGTTAAAAGCAACATTCAAGCTTGCGCCTTCCGTAACGCAGCTGACAGATTCACGTCCTTTGCCAACATCATTGCTGCTGGAGTTAACAACAATTTCTGAATTTTTGACACTTATCTTAACTATGCTATAGTCACCGTCAGCAGAAAAAAGAGAAACTCTTTTGACAGCGCCCTCCAGTTCTTTAATATTAACTTTAGTTTTTATTTCAAATTTTGGTGGAATAACTCTTTTGTAATCAGGAAATTCACCTTCTACCAGGCTGGAAACAATAGTAGTTTTACCGATTTTGATGATTATTTGTCTGTTATGAAGAGAAATAACTACTGATTGAGGCAAATCTGAGTTCAGACTATTTACTACTTCAGTCAGCAAGCGTCCAGGAATGATCATTGAAAAGTCTTTTTCTTCACTATTCTCTACTTCGACAGTTTTAATAGCTAGTCTATGGGTATTGGTTCCTACAAAAGTTAAGTTAGAACCTTTCTTTTCAAACAAAATACCGGTAAAAAGAGGTCTTGTTTCATCTGTTGAGCGAGCATAAATAGTTTTCTTGATTAAATCTTTCATTACTTCGTCAGAAATAATCAGTTTTTCTTCGCCATCAACGGAAGGAAACGCAGGATAGTCATTTTCGTCCATTAAAACAATTTGGAAATTTGCTTTTCCAGATTCAATACTGACAGTAGATTCGTCAGCGTTTTTATAAATATTAACTTCTTCTGATTGTAAAGTTGCAAGTAAATCAGAAAAGTATTTTGCAGGAATAACAATGTTACCGCTTTCAGCAACATTAGCTTCAATTTGGCAGCCAATAGCCATGTTCAAGTCCATAGCTTGTATTTCCAGTTGGTTAGTAGAAGCAATTAAATGGATTCCAGAAAAAATAGGAGTGCTAGGATTAGAAGAAATTGCCTTTTTAGCAGTTTGTACTGCTTTTGCAAGAACAGATGTTTTACAAGTAAATCTCATTTTTAAGACCTCCTGGTTTATTATTACTGCCTAAATAATATAAAAAACTTAGTAGCCGTAGTAGTAGGACCTGTGGATATGTGGATAAACATGTTGAGAACTGATTCTGCCTCTGTTTAGGCGTTTGATAAAATGTTTATAACTTTGAGTATTTTATTAACATACAAACAGTGAAAAATGCGTATTAGGATATCAACATGTTTGCTAACAGGTTATATCGTTCTTATAAACAAGTTTATACAGACGAGGCTACTTTTTGAGTTGAGCAACGAAAGATTTGATGATTTTTTCCAGCTCTGCGTCTTCGCGGCGCTCCTTGCCTATCTTTTCACAGGCATGAATTACTGTTGTGTGATCGCGTCCCCCGAAATATTCGCCGATACGCGGCAATGAATAGTCTGTCAATTCTCTGCTGATATACATAGCAATTTGCCGAGGGTATGCAACGTTTCGCGTTCTCTTTTTAGCGAGGAAATCTTCTTTTTTGATTTTGTAATAGTTGGCAACTACCTTTTGAATTTCTTCAACAGAGATATGTTTGCTGTTATTTTCGTTATTTAATTCTGATAATGCTTTTCTTGCTTCTTCAAGCGTAATCTTGCCACCGTTGAAAGAAGCATAGGCTGATACTCTGGTAAATGCGCCTTCAATTTCTCTTATATTTGTTTCAATTGCTGAAGCAATGAAAAGAATGACATCATTAGGTATGATAATATCTTCACGATCAGCTTTTTCCCTCAGGATTGCCATTCTTGTTTCCAGATCAGGCGCCTGGACATCAGCTGTAAGACCCCATTCAAAACGTGAACGCAGGCGGCTTTCCAGGGTTTCAATTTCTTTTGGTTTGCGGTCACTGGAAATAATTATTTGTTTATTTGCATCGTGCAAAGCGTTAAAGGTATGGAAAAACTCTTCCTGCGTACTTTCTTTTTTACGGAGAAATTGAATATCATCTATTAAAAGACAATCAATATTGCGGTACTTGTTGCGGAAGGCTTCCATCGAATTTTTTTGAATAGAAAAGATCATTTCATTAGTAAAAGTTTCACTGGAAATATAGAGAACTTTCATTTCTGGATATTTTTGTTTGACTCGATTACCAATGGCGTGCATTAAATGAGTTTTGCCAAGCCCAACATCGCCATATAAAAACAGAGGATTATAAACCTTTGCCGGTGCTTCAGCTACAGCAAGAGCAGCAGCATGGGCAAAGCGGTTAGAATTACCAATAACGAAATTTTCAAAGAGATATTTGGAATTAAGGTTGCTTTCGAAATTTTCTACAGAACTTTTTAAAGCTTCCGAACTGGCGCTGTATTTTTCCTGCTTGGCGGCCGCAGGCTGCTCTTCTACTACTATTTCTGGTTTGTAGTTAGCAGCTTCGTCAGTTTTGGGCGTATCCATATTTGTGACAATCAAATTAAGAGGTCTGCCGGTCAGAGTAGAAAGAGTTTTTTCTATTTCAGCCGAATAACGTGATTCGATCCATTCTTTGATAAATAGTTTCTCTACACCTATTTCAAAGGTATCCTCGTTCATGGACAAAGGTAGGGCGGCTTTAATCCAGTTAACGTATCCTGGGTTTTTGCTGTTATTATGAACATACCCTAAAAATTCGTCCCAAACGTCGGCCAAGTTATTCGTTTGCATTTTATCCATCCTTTCACGTTAGATTTATTGAGTAGCAGAATTATACGATATTATTTATAAACAAATTAACGACAAAGTGTGTACATTTTCAACAATTTGTTAAATAACTGTGATTAACTCGTATCTTAGAAATAACACTGCACACTTATTCTATCAAAGGCTAGAGGAGTTATCAACAGGGCAGGGGAAAAAATCCAGAGATTTATCCACACCTGTGGATAAATCTCTGGATTTTTTATTATTTTGTTATGAATGTAATGGTTTTATTCTTGACAGTAGATGAAAGCTATCATATAATCGGTATAGCTATCAAATGAAAGTCTGATAAATTTGGTAAAACTACGTGTGTGGCAAGGAGGTATAACGGAATGAAACGTACTTTTCAACCTAATAATACTAGGAAAAAGAGAACGCACGGCTTTAGAGAAAGAATGAGAACTTTGGGCGGTCAAGCAGTCCTTAAAAGAAGACGTGCAAAAGGCAGAAAGAGATTGTCTGCATAATATTCAAATAGGCCGCAGTGATGTGGCCTATTTTTTCCATGCGGTTAGGTGAGAATATTTTGGAAAAAACTAGAAGATTTAAATTTGGAAAAATGGAACGTATCAAATCTAAGAAGGGTTTTCAGCTTGTTTATAGCAGCGGCCGTTCTGTGGTTGATTCGTTATCCGTTATTTATGTCTTAACATTTCCTTCTGATAAGGTTCAGATTGGTCTTGCCGTAGGCAAGAAATTAGGTAACGCTGTTTTAAGGAATCATGTTAAGCGAATGATGAGAGAAGTATTCCGCAACAGGAAGCATGAGCTAAAGGCAGGTTCTCGCATAGTCTGGGTGGCAAGAAAAAAATTAATTGCTGCCGATTATCATACTTATGATCGTGTATTTATGCGACTGGTAAAAAGAGCCGGTTTATTGAATTGAGGTAATATAGGATGAAAACTTTGTGCATTTTGTTTATCCGCTTTTACCAACTGTTTATTTCGCCTTTATTTCCGCCCACCTGTCGTTTTTATCCTACTTGTTCACAGTATGCGATTGAAGCGATTCAAAAAAAAGGGGTTTTACGAGGTGTCTGGCTCGCAATAAAGAGAATTGCCAAATGTCATCCGTTTCATCCTGGTGGCTATGATCCTGTGTAGTGGGTTTGCTAAAATAAAGAAATTGATTTGAGGAGTGATATTTTGGATTTCCTGAGTTCGCTTGTTCAACAGGTTGTAACTATTATGTATAATTTGACTGCGCAAATCGGTGTTCCAAACTATGGTCTGGCTATTATTATCATGACCATAATTGTCAAATTAGCGCTTTATCCTTTGACTGCCAAACAAATTGCTTCTACTTCTGCTATGATGGAATTACAGCCGAAGATGAAAGCTTTGCAGGAAAAGTATAAAGACAACAAACCGCTTTTAAACCAAAAAATGGCTGAACTATATAAAGAGCAAGGTGTTAACCCTCTTGCCGGTTGTTTGCCTCTTTTGGTCCAAATGCCGATAATGCTTGGTATTTTTTATGGTATCAGGGATTTTCAATACGCAGGAGATCCAAATTTTCTGTGGATGACAGATATCGCTCTGCCTGATCCTTATTACATCCTTCCGGTTTTGTCTGCATTAACTACTTTTATTCAGTCAAAACAATCTATGCCTGATACGAGCAGTCCACAAAATAAAGTTATGTTGTATTTTATGCCTCTTTTTATTGGGTATATCAGTTTTACCTTCCCAGCAGGTCTTGTACTTTACTGGGTTGTTATGAATGTTATGCAAATTGCTCAACAAGCTTTAATGGGCAAGAATAAAGTTGCCGCATAGTTAGTAGGTAGGGGGAGTAGTAATGGTTTCTATTGAAATGACCGGCAAAACAGTCGATGATGCATTGGAAGCTGCTCTTGCTGAATTAAATACAACCAGAGAAAATGTGGATGTAGAGATTCTTGAAGAAGCTAAAGATGGTTTATTTGGATTGTTTGGTGGCCGTAAAGCCAAAATAAAAGTAACTGTTAAGGCTATTCAAGGGGGAGAAAATCCTGCAGAAGTTTTAGCGGAAACTGAAAAGGTTGTTGCTGAAGGGGAAACTAAACAGCCGAAGAATGTCGTTAATAATGATGAAGCTATCAAAATGGCTAAAGAATTTCTTTTGAAAATCTTTGCCGCGATGAACATTAAAGTTGTAATGGAAAAATTCGTCAGCAAAGAGGACGGAGCCATTACTTTTAAATTACATGGTGCTGATATGGGAATTTTGATCGGTAAACACGGTCAGACTCTTGATTCATTGCAGTACCTTACAAATTTGGTAGCTAACAAAAATTCGGCAGAACGTATCCGCATTATGATTGATATTGAGGATTACAGGGAGCGTAGAGCTCACACCTTGACTAGACTTGCTTTGCGCTTGGCCGAAAGAGTTAAACGGTCAGGGGAGAGGGTCGTCCTGGAACCGATGAATCCACATGAACGCAAAATTATCCATATGGCTTTGCAAAATGATAACAGGGTGAATACTTTGAGTGAGGGCGATGATCCTTACCGCAGAGTAGCCATCGAATTGAAGAAATAAAACTTTCGACCCAGTGATATTTTCTATATTACTGGGTCTATTACTTTCAAGGGAGAAGGAGCAAAATGTTCGTAGATGATACTATCAGTGCTGTAGCAACAGCATTGGGCGAAGGCGCTATAGGAATAATAAGATTAAGCGGGCCCAGAAGTTGTGAAATTGCGGATAGGATTTTTCAGGCTGCTTCGGGTAAAAGACTTGAAAAGTATCCGTCTAATACACTGGTTTATGGTCATGTTGTGGATAACAACGGTGTGATAGTTGATGAAGCACTGGTTGTTTTTATGCGTTCACCGCGTTCTTATACCGCGGAAAACGTGGTAGAAATTCAGGCTCATGGCGGTATTCAGTCTTTGAAGAAAATTCTTTCTTTGACTTATGAAGCAGGTGCACGGCCTGCAGAGCCGGGTGAGTTTACCAAAAGAGCTTTTTTAAATGGCCGGATCGACTTGGCACAAGCTGAAGCAGTCATGGACATTATTAAAGCCCGCAGTGAGGTTTCTTTGAAACTAGCGTTACGTCAACAGCAGGGACAGTTGTCTAAAGAAATCGGTTTGTTACGCAAACGTCTGTTGGATATTATCGTTAATCTGGAAGCCGTTATTGATTATCCTGAAGAAGATATTGAAGAAGTAACTTTTCTTAATGTGAAAAGTACCATTTACGATGTGCAGAGCGAAATTTCGCTGCTTCTGAATAACGCCCATACTGGCAAGATTATGCGGGAAGGCATGAAGACTGTTATCATTGGCAGGCCTAATGTAGGAAAGTCCAGTTTATTGAACAGTTTACTCAGGGAAGAGCGCGCCATTGTCTCTGAAATACCTGGGACTACGCGTGATGTAATAGAGGAACAATTGCTTATAGACGGCATTCCATTGGTGCTTACTGACACTGCCGGTATTCGTGATACAGATGACTACGTCGAAAAAATTGGCGTTGCTAAAACGAAAAAAATTCTGGAAGAGGCTGAACTTGCTGT
>CAYTOV010000014.1:0-22422 GCA_964439485.1 uncultured Acidaminococcales bacterium
TTTATTTTTGGCAATTCATTGATGGACGCCGTGGATTCTAACAGCGAAAGCGGATTCCTGACGGCTTTTGCGCAGTATGTTCTAAATTGGCTGGGTTTTCATGTGCCAACTGGTGAACTGCATCATGCCATCAGAAAAATTGCGCATTTTACGGAATTTGCATTGGAATCGTTTTTTGTCGTCAAAGCTTTATCGGCTTTCAGGGTGAGACGTCAGACATGGCTGGCTTATGCCCTGCTGATAGGATTACTGACTGCGGTAATTGACGAAAACATTCAACTTTATAGCATTGGCCGTTCCGGGCAGGTAACTGATGTTTTACTGGATTTCAGCGGTACAATAGCAGGCGTAGTTATAGCGATACTTACCGGTTCTAACAGACGATAATAAATATTTATTGAATAACAATAAACTGTAAACTGTGGGAGGCAAAATCATGGCAGAAGATATTAAAAAAGAACAGCGCGAAATGGGTGAAGAGGAATTTCTAGAAGTAGTCGCCTCAGTTCGTGAAAAAATCAAAAACTCGTCAGAACTAAAACAGGATGGCAAAAGTATCACGTTGGAAGTTATTGACGCTATTATCAGATCAGTTGAAGCACACGGCGTTAAACAGCATGGTCTTACTAAGAAAAAGAAGAAGATAGCGTTGACCGTTTTCGAAAAGATGGGCAAAGCGGAAGATAATACAGAAGAGGAAAAAGCGGTCTTTAATGCTTTGGTATTTATTACATTCCAGGGTATTACACAGGCAAAATAGAGATAGGCAGCTTTGAGGGGGCTGGGATTTTGCAGATCACAGAGAAATTATATGAAAACAATTCATTGTTAAAAGAATGCTGGGCCAAAGTTTTGTCTTGCAATAAAAAAGACAAGGGTTATGAAATTGTGCTTGATAGGACTGTCATTTTTCCGGAAGGCGGTGGTCAGCCCAGTGATAAAGGCTGGATTGATGGCACGATTCTAACGTATGCGTCGGAAAAAGACGGACAAGTTTTTCATTATTGCAATGAAGCGATAGCTGTAGGCAGCGAAGTTTTGGTTAAATTAGACTGGGCTCGTCGTCTCGACCACATGCAGCAGCATTGCGGCGAACATTTGCTTTCTTACGCTTTCTGGAAGCTTTTTGGTGCCAATAATATTGGTTTCCACATGAATGAACAATCAGTATTCGTTGATCTTGACAAAGAAATCAGTCCTGAAGAAGTATTGCAGGCCGAGGACTTTGTTAACACCGAAATCTGGGAAAATAAACCTATTACTGTCAGCTATATCTGCTCTGAAGATTTGACTGACAGCGAAATGCGGAAGAAGAACGAAAATATCAAAGGAATTCTGCGTATTGTTTCTGTTGAGCGTGGCGATAGCTGTACCTGTTGTGGTACCCATCCACCTGCTACAGGCATGGTGGGGATTATTAAAGTTATTGGATTCGACAGGCATCGTGGCGGTATGCGCATTGAGTTTGTCTGTGGCAGACGGGCGTTGTTGGATGCCAGACACAAACATGAAGCAATTTCAGAGACGAATGCCTTGCTTTCCGTGAAGCCGGAAGAAGTACCGGCAGCAGTTAGAAAATTAAAAGAAGAGCTAGCAGAAATTACTTTGCGGCTTAAAAATAGGACGCTTGAGCTCTATCAACTTCGCAAAGAGGGGCTCTTGGCAAATGCTTTGACAGGGAATGATGGCAGCCGGCTTGTGCTGGTGGCTGAAGAGGAGTGCACGGCAAAAGAAGCAAAACTTTTTGCTCAAGTTCTCGTGGATGAAGAACAGATGACTGCTGGTATTTTTTATCGTGTGGGTGAAAGAATGAACTATGTATTTATGAGTAGCGCAGGCGGCAGAGACTGCAAACTGCTTTGCCAGAGAGTTAATCAACTTTTGGGTGGCAAAGGTGGCGGCAATGAGTCTTTTGCTCAGGGGAGTGTTGCCTATACCAGCGATTGGCGCAGGTTAATCGAAAAATTAGAAAAACAACTGTAACTGACTTTTAAAACAAGGGATAATCGCTTTATCCCTTGTTTTTTGTTTGTGCCGGTTGTGGTATAATATAGAGTGCTGAAATGCGATAACATGGTCGTTAACGGCCTATGAAAGTAGTGAAAAATCGTTTGGAAAATAATAATGGACAGAAGAAGATTTTTGGCATAGACTATACTGATAATGAGCAGATAAAGGTATTGATTTACCTTTGTATAGGCGGAACCGCAGCATTAATTGAGTGGGGATGTTTTTACGGCCTTAATCATTGGTTAAATATAAATTATTTACTGGCAACAGCTTTGGCGTTTATGTTTTCTACGTTGTGCCACTATGTCCTGGGAAATATTTTTGTTTTTAACAGCGGCACACGTTATGAACGAAAAAAGGAGCTGTCGTTGGTTTTTTTGGTAAGTACGATAGGCCTCCTGTTTAATTTGCTTCTAATGGGACTGTTTGTTGGCTTTTTTGCCTGGAATGCCATGACGGCAAAGGTCGCGGCAAGCGCTATTGTAGTTGTCTGGAATTATCTGTCCAGGAAAAAATGGATTTTTTAATTGAAAATATATGAGGATTTTATAGGTGATGGAAAAAGTATGCTTAGAGAATGCGTTGATATAAAGCAATTTAAAAAGGTAATGATGATCTTCAATCCTAATTCAGGAAGACAGCTATTTAACGATCGTGCCAGTAAGGTAAATGAGGTGCGTAATTTACTTAGGGGTATGCTTGATAATAGTACTTTTACTGAAGTTGCCATCAAATCTTTTGAAGAAGTCAGAAGTATTGCCAAGAGAATCTGTGATGAGGACTTCGACTGGGTAATAGTAGCTGGCGGTGATGGCACACTGCGGGCAATTACAGAAGTTTTTGTTGAAAACAATAAAATGCCTTATATGAGCGTTTACCCTATGGGTACTGTCAATTTGGTCGCCAAAGAGCTTATGATGCCTACGGATCCGGAAGAATGGGTGAAGAAGGTTACTAATGGCATAGTGATACCTGTTTGGCTTGGACAGGCAAATAACAGAGTCTTCATGACTTGCGCTGGTATAGGCATTGACTCTATGGTTATTGATAATATTTCTGCAACAGAGAAAAAATATCTTTCAAAATTTGCCTATGTCCTCCAAGGTACGGAACTTGTGAAGCGGGAGCTTTTATGGAAAGACTGGCAATATAAGTTTCAGGTAATGATTGATGATGATGGCATCTGGCGTGATGCGGCTTCTGTCATTGTAGCTAAAAGCCGCTATTATGCGGGATGGTTCTCACTTGCCGATGGTGCTTCGCTTTCCTCACCAAAATTGCACGTTTGTCTTTTCCGTGGTGTTAATAAACTTGATTTATTAAGATATCTGGCACTGATAGCTACGGATGCGCTTGCTACGGATAAATCCGTGGAAATTATCGAGGCAAAAAAAGTTGAGATCAAATGCAATACAGAGAAATTCGCGGCAGAATTGGATGGCGATTGTCTGGTAACCTCGCCGCTTAGCATTAACCTGATTCCTAGCCCAATAAAGTTTATTTCGTAAGGTGGCGTTCAAGTGAGGAAAAATTGGCTTATAGGTGTTTTGTTCATAGTCTGTTTTGCCATTGAAACATTTTTTGCGGAGCGTTTTTATCGGGAAATAGTACCTTTTCCGACTGAGGAGTTTTGGTTTACTGCTTTGAACTTGTTCTTGCGCGATGTGCTGCTGATAGGTACCTTGAATTTGTTATATATCGTGCGTAAGAGAATCAGAGACAGGGCTAAACGTTATTTCCCGGTTGTCGTTATTGGCGTAGGCTACCTTGCCTTTGCCTGGTTCATGGTCAACTACCTGCGGCTTGATTGGGGCTTTTTGACCCTGCTGTCTGTTTTAGCTGGGTTGAATAATAACATTCTGCTCTGTCTTTTGGCGGCTATGTGTTATCACAAATGGCCAAATCACGGCATGAAGGCTGTTTATTTCTTTGTATATCTTACCAGCTGCATTATCATGCTTTTTGATGCAGTTTATTTTTGGACAACCTCAATGCATGTCGAAAGTGTTTTGTTCAGAAACCTGAATTACTATTCCATCAAGGGTGTGCTGGAAACATCAAAAACGCCTTTTCTTATAGGTGTAGCTGTTATTATCATTCTCATATTATTGTTATTTAGAGTAAGTAAGCCGACCAAGAAGAAACCTAATTTTGCCTGGTCGCTTTTGTGCGTATCTATTTTTACGCTTTCTTTGAATTTCTCGTATTTATCGATATCTGACGGTTTGCATTTTGCAATCGACAAGGTTGGCGGTCTTTGGTCAGAGGCTGAAATTGAAGCGACAAGACAAAATTATCGTAATGCGGTAGCGATGCCGGTCAACGTCAATTTTGTCAGTAAGGCACTTTTTGACACCGACAGAATCATTAAGGACCCTAAGAAACTTGAGAAAAGGGACCTCTCAGAAAAAGATAAAGAAATTTTGCTGGGAATTGGTATTATTCCTGAAAAGCATACGCCGGCACCGACTGCTGCCAAATACGACAGAATTGTCTTATTGGTGCTGGAATCAGTTCATCGTGATTTTATGCATTATTACAATAGAAACATTCCTGCGGAGGCGACGCCGTTCCTGGATGAATTGCTCAGCAAATATCCGCATCTTGACCGTTATTATTCTTCGGCTATTCCAACTACCGAAGGTCTCAACAGTACCTTCCGTTCGCAGTTGCTTTTTGACAGGGACACGCCGGAAATTGGTAAACAGGGTTCGATTTTCAATCAGTTGCATGAAACCAATTGGCGCGGGATTTTTCTGAATGCCTCCAGTGGTTATTATGCCAATGAGTTCAAGCAGTATCCGAAACAATTTGGCATGCAGGAATACTATGCCCGTGAGTATCTGGAAGAGCAAGGCTATACCGGTGCCAGCGGCTGGGGTTTCCACAATGATGTAATGTATAAAGAAACAATCAAAATGTTAGAGCGCGGACGCAATGACAAAATACTCATGTTTACTAAAACGCTTGATATGCATCAGCCTTATCCATACTATGGTCTGAAGTGGGAAGAGATGCCGGAGGCAGTACGTGATAATAAATATGTTACCGTAAGAGGTATGTACTGGGTTGACCATACTCTCAAAGAGTTTTTCAAAGAAGCAGAAGCTAATGGATTGATGGATGACCGTACCTTGTTTATTATTACGAGTGATCATAATCCTCATTCCGGCGGTGAATACAAGGAGCTGGTGGAGAACGCTGCAGATACGCAGAGTATAGCACCGATTCCGCTGATTTTTGTCTCGAAGAATTTGCAGCCATTAGATGCTTTGAAAACAGGCGAATATGCCAGCTCTATGGATTTGGCACCAACGCTTTTACCTTTGATGGGTATGGAAACACCAAGAGATTTCTTGGGCAGAGATCTCCTGCAGCCAACGGATATACCTTTTGCACTTGGTTATTTTGGCGGCAAGGCGTATTATTTCTCGGAATATCAAAGTTTTGTAGATACATTGGATAACCCATATCCTTCTACACCGCAGGAAGATGCCTTGGCAAACTATATTGTCTGGGATTATGCCAGAAGGCACTAGGAGGCTTGACTATGGATTTGATTCGTGCTGATCTGCATCTGCACAGTACTGCATCAGATGGAACATGGCTGCCGCAGGAATTAGTTGCAGCGGCAAAACAGGCAAATTTGGGCGCTATTGCGGTGACTGATCACGAGAGTGTTGCCAATGTGGAGCAGACAGAAGAATATGCTTTGGAAGCAGGTATGCAATTCCTGCGCGGCGTCGAAATATCAACAACCAAGGGTGAAACCAGCTTTCATGTCCTTGGTTATGGCATAGACATCGCCAACAGACGTTTGTTGGAACTATTAGATCATAACGAGTACCTTTTGGCAAAAAAGGATGAAGACAGCATTCGCATTTTATCTGAAACAGGCTGGCCTGTTTCGCTGAAGGAGTTTCACGGTTACGAATATGACAGATGCCGGGGCGGCTGGAAAGCTTTGTGTTATTTGCAGGATAAAGGGTTATGCACGGATATTATGGATTTTTTCAATCGTATCTTTACGAAAGAAAATAAACTTGGTTTTCCGGTTTTCCCTTCTATCGCAGAAACAATTGATGTTATCCATAACGCCGGCGGAGTAGCGATACTGGCTCATGCGGCCAGCGAAATGCACGGGCCGGGGCTTGCCGAAACAATGGCTGAAATGGCCTTGGAGAAGTTTGATGGTTTTGAATGTTATCACACCAGACACAATGAGGAAGATACCAAAAGACTATTGGAGCACTGCCAGCAAAATAATCTCTTGATCAGCGGTGGCAGCGATTGTCATGGTGACTTTGTTAAGTCGCGGATTATTGGAAATCCGGAAATCTTCACAAAAAATTTAAATTTGCCAGGGCTTTTATAGGGCAGGGAAATACCCTTTTTGTGCGAATACTAATTAGGAGTAGTGCACAAGGAGGGTTTTTTTATGACTGAAAAAAGCAAAGTTTATATTTCTTACTTGCGTAGTAAGGGGCCCAGAACAAATAAGGGCGCAAAGATCCGCGGGCTTTTTGATATAGCCGGTTTTGCTGATTTTATTGCTCAAAATGAATTGACCGCAATAAAGCTGCATGTGGGCGAGGCTGGTAATGATGCTTATGTTTCGCCTGTGTTAGTGCGGCAAATTGTTGATCGGATCAAGCAAGCTGGTGGACGCCCTTATCTTACTGATACCAACACTTTATATTCAGGCAGTCGCCATGACGCCGTAAGTCACTTAGAAACGGCTTTGGCACACGGTTTCGGTATGGAAGTCACGGGCGCGCCTTTCATCATCGCAGACGGTCTTCACGGCGGCAACTGCAAAGAAGTAAACGTAGGGCTTACGCATTTCGATAAGGTGCATATTGCGGGTGATATTGTGGATGCTGGCAGTATGATCGTTGTTTCGCATTTCAAAGGGCACGAGATGGCTGGCTTCGGCGGCGCCTTGAAAAATCTGGCGATGGGGTGCGCTCCTGCTATTGGCAAAAAGGCACAACATGACCTTTGCTTCAAGGTAAAGAAGGAAGGCTGCATAGGCTGCAGAGCCTGCACTTTGGTTTGCCCACAGCATGCTATCAGCATGGATGTCGACCGCAAAGCTGAGATCGATGCCAGCTTGTGTATTGGCTGCGGTGAATGTCTGACGGTTTGCCCAAAGAAGACAATTGAAATTGATTGGGAAACTGAAATTGATCCTTTCCTGGAGCGCATGGTTGAATATGCTTATGGTGCTGTCGCAAATAAAAAGGATAAAGTGGGTTATATCACTTTGGTGGTGAATGTTACGCCTCTATGTGATTGTGTGCCTTGGAGTGATGCTCCAATTGTGCCGGATATCGGTTTCTTGTCTTCGACTGACCCGGTAGCTATCGATCAGGCAGCTTACGACTTGGTCAAGGCTGCAGAGGGCATGGCGAATTCAGCGCTGGGCAAAGCTTTGCCGGCCGGTACTGATAAGTTTATGCACATGCATGATTATGTTGATGGTACAAAAGCTTTGGCATATGCGGAAAAAATCGGCATGGGCAGTAGAAACTATGAATTGATAGAACTGTAAAGATTACGGAAAAAGGCTTCTCGTTTTTAAACGAGAAGCCTTTTTATATGCGTTTGATGTGCCTATATTATTTGTTTTGTTTAGTTTACGCCGAACAGCAGTTGGCCATAAGTCGGGTAAGTGAGATATTTTTCACTGATCATCGGCTCAAGTTCATCAGCTGCAGCGCGGATATCAAGCATTGGTGCGAAAACATTTTCATGGTAGTAGTTAGCAATCTCTTCGCCGCCTTCAACAGCAGCAGCTGCTGCTAAAGCTTTTTCCAAACCGGCAACTTTTTGGCAAAGTGCTGTGGAAAGAGCGCTAATCTTTTTGATTGTTTCAAGTTCATAAGTACCCTCAACATCAAGACCAGCCATTTTCTTGTTGGCGATTGTAGCTGCCAGATCACTAGCTGCAGCGGAAGCGGATGGCAGCAGATCTTTGGCAATCATTTCAGCTAAGCAGAGACCTTCAATTCTGATGGTCTTAGCATAGTTTTCCAACAGGATTTCAGTGCGGGCATGAATTTCAGCTTCGGTGAAGATGTTGTGCTTAGTGAACAGGTCGATGTTTTTCTTGGCGAGCAAGCAAGGAATTGCTTCAGGAGTTGATTTCAGGTTAAGGAGTCCCCTCATTTTGGCCTCTTCTACCCATGCGTCTGTGTAACCATCGCCATTGAATATGATACGTTTGTGAGCGGTGATGGTTTCTTTGATCAAAGCTTTGATAGCAGCATCTTTATCGGCCGCTTTTTCTATAGTATCTGCAAATTGTTCAAGTTCTTCAGCAACAATTGTGTTGAGAACAATATTAGGACCGGAGATTGAGAAAGCAGAACCTAGCATACGGAATTCGAATTTATTGCCGGTGAAGGCAAAGGGGGAAGTACGGTTCCTGTCGGTGGTGTCCTGAGCGAAGAGTGGGATAACATCGCCGCCGATTTGCATTAATTTCTCACCGTCGGAATTGTATTCTTCGCCTTTTTCGATTGCTTCCAGGATTGCGGTCAGCTCAGAGCCAAGGAAGGCAGAAACAATGGCCGGCGGAGCCTCATTGGCACCGAGACGGTGGTCATTGCCTGCACTAGCAACTGATACGCGGAGCAGATCCTGGTATTCATCAACAGCTTTAATAATGGCCGCCAGAAAGAGCAGGAACCGGGTATTTTTGTGTGGTTCGGCACCAGGGTTCAATAGATTATCACCTTCAGCGGTACCGATAGACCAGTTATTGTGTTTACCGCTGCCGTTAACGCCAGCAAATGGTTTTTCATGCAGCAGGCAGATAAGATTATGTTTAGCAGCTATGCGTTTCATGAATTCCATTGTTAAGTGGTTGTGATCGGTAGCGATATTGGTAGAAGTGAAAATAGGAGCCAACTCGTGTTGAGCAGGAGCAACTTCATTATGCTCAGTTTTAGCAAGCACGCCAAGTTTCCAGAGTTCCTCATCCAATTCTTGCATGAAAGCCATTACGCGCGGTTTAATAATACCGAAGTAGTGATCTTCCATTTCTTGACCTTTAGGAGGCATTGCACCCAAAAGAGTACGTCCGGTATATACGAGGTCACGTCTTTTTTCCCACATTGCTTTGTCAACCAGGAAGTACTCTTGCTCAGGACCAACAGTAGTGGTAACTTTTTCAGTTGGAGTACCGAACAGATCGAGAATTCTTCTGGCAGCAACATCGATTGCCGACATGGAACGTAGCAAAGGGGTTTTCTTATCTAAAACTTCGCCGGTGTAAGAGCAGAAGGCTGTTGGAATGCAAAGTGTATTGTCTTTAATGAAGGCATAAGAAGTAGGATCCCAGGCAGTATAGCCACGAGCTTCGAAAGTAGCGCGCAAGCCGCCGGAAGGGAAGCTGGAAGCGTCTGGTTCGCCTTGAATCAATTCTTTGCCGGAGAAGTCCATAATAATGCGGCCGTCTGCTGTAGGAGTAATAAAACTTTCATGTTTTTCAGCAGTGATGCCGGTCATTGGTTGGAACCAATGGGTAAAATGTGTTGCACCTTTCTCTAATGCCCAATCTTTCATAGCATTGGCAATGACGTTGGCAATTGGTAGATCCAGATTCTTGCCGGTCAAGAGAGCTGCTTTATACGCCTTATAGGTGGCGGTCGGTAGCTTCTCCTTCATTACGGTTTCATTGAAAACAAGATCACCAAAAAGTTTTGGAACGTTACTCATAACCTTTCCCCCTTAGAAATAATTACATAATTTACAAATAAAAAAAGCAACAGCGTTGGTCCGGGCCTTAACCCGCAACAACACTGTTGCTTATAAAGGGAGTATAATACAAAATTTGGAATTTGTAAATACTTTTTTTGGCATAAAACAAAATAATATTTTTTGTAACAAAGATAACGTTCGGAAAAATGCCTTAAATATGACTTTTTTCACTAAATATAGGAAAAACATTCGGATAAATATTGACATGGCACTACATATGAGCTAAACTAATAACGCAAACAAGGCGTTTCTTAAGAAAAAAATCGCAGTTTAAGTTTATATGAAAATTATATAAATACGAAAAGGAAAGCAGGGGTAGAATTTATGGCAACCATGTTGTATGAAGGCAAAGCAAAAAAGATTTTCACTACAGAAAATCCAAATGAAATCGTCGTTTATTATAAGGACGATGCGACTGCTCTTAACGGTTTAAAAAAAGGAACCATTATTGATAAGGGCGTCATGAACAATACAATCACAACTTTCTTCTTTGATTTGTTGGGTAAAAATGGTATTCCCCATCATCAGATCAAAAAAATAAGTGATCGTGAAGCTCTTTGCAAAAAAGTGACCATTATTCCTGTGGAAGTTGTTACACGTAACATCGCAGCTGGCAGCCTGGCTAAAAAGATGGGCGTTGAAGAAGGTTTGGTTTTGAAAAGACCGCTGGTTGAATTCTACTATAAGAATGATGATCTTGGCGATCCAATGATCAATGCAGATTATGCTGTATCCTTTGATTTCGGTACTGATGCTCAAATTGCCCAAATGAAAGAATATGCTCTCAAAATCAATGAAATTCTGAAAGCTTTCTTATTGGAAAGAAAAATTCAATTGGTTGACTTCAAACTGGAGTTTGGTGTTGACGCTGAAGGTAAAGTAATTTTGGCAGACGAAATTACTCCTGATACTGCCCGCCTTTGGGATGCTGATACCAAGGAAAAACTTGACAAAGATCGCTTCCGCAGAGATATGGGTAATGTTGAAGAAGCTTACCAGGAAGTTATTCGCCGCTTGATCGGTAAATAATATATTAATGTTCTTCAGGTCCGCTGCTAAGCAGCGGACCTTTTGTTTTCTCCAGCAAGAAAGTTGACAAGTCTTACTGGCAGATTGATAATATAGTAGTATTGTCAATTTGCAGTCTGACAGGAAGTGATTGTTATTTCCAGTGATAAAGAAATGGTAATAAAAAAAATAAAAGACATCTATGCCGCAAACCCGTTTTTTAATTTGTGTGAAATGGAAATCGAGGATATTGAGTTCGGTGGTGTCGTGCTGGGATTGTCCATTGATGCCGAAAAGCATACAAATCACAGTCATAATGCACATGGTGGTGCGATTGCTGCTTTAGCTGATACTGCTCTCGGTGTGTCGGCGGCTACTGTTTCCAAGAGGGTTGTTACGTCTTCCTTGCAAGTTTCTTTCATTAAAGGTTTGCATGAAGGCAGTTATGCAAGGGCACATGCGAAAATTATCAGTGATGATGGCGAATATATGGTTATCCGTGGTGAAGTATTGAGCGGTGGAGAATTGATTGCCGAGGTAATGGCCACGATGGTGATAGTCGGTGCATATAGTGAAATACCGGCTGAATGGAAATCGTAATTAAAAACTGGCGTATATATAATAAGGAAGGCTATCTAAAATAGATAGCCTTCCTTATTTATATATAACTTAATGTGGTTTCGATTGGGCAAGGGCTAAAGAAGTGACGGGCTTGCTGCACAGCAGCGACCGACTGCTTGCAGGCGAATTGTCGCGTGTGAGCAGTGCGAGGAACTCTTCAACCATTGCCGATAGGCTATCTTTTTTACGTGTGAGCAGTGCGAGGAACTCTTCGGCCCTTGCATTACTCTACATACTTCAATTTGTTTTGGAAATAATAAGCTCTTTAAGCTGGCTTTCAAAGCGGGCAAGATGGGTTTCGTAGTAGTTGATATGCTCATTTAATTCATATATTTTGGCGGTTAATTGATCCTCATCGCGTAAAAGATTTATATTTACGAACGGGAAGGACTTAAAGAGGAAGCTCTGTTGTTCTTGCAAATCCATTATTATTTTTTCTAAAGCTGCTTTGGTTTGCAAAAGTAAGGCGGAGTCGGTTATAACAGGTACAGGACTTTTTAAGCAGAACGATCTTTCCAGAACATTTTGCAAAGCTGTCAGATCTTTTTTGGAGAACGCAGTGACACCTTCGTTGTATAATTCAGTGGCTGCTTCTGCTTGCTGAAGATTCAGGTCGGGATGAAGAGTATTAATAAGTTCTTTATAGATTGTACAAAGCTTATCTTCTTCAGCATCTGAAAGTGTGAACAGTTCTGTCTGCGTGAGAGCAAGCTTCAGCAGGTTAGTCTGTTCTTGCAACATGGTATTATATTCTTCAAAATCGATGTCCAAAATTTTTTCGACAAATTCCAAGTCAAGATAACGATTATTATCGATGAGTTCTTTGACTATTTCAATTTTTCTTCTGATGCGCAGGATAGAACATTGGGTCTTAAACGACTTTAATTCCAAGTGGCCAATTTTTTCCATATATTCTTTTTCCAGATATTTGCTTTCATGAAAAATACTTTGATCGATTTCAAATATTAATTCAGCCAGATTGTGGCGAAGTTCAGCAATTTCGTTTTGCATTGCTTCAATTTTTGCTTTATTTGGCATTAATTTCACCCATTTCTTTCATTTCAGGTTGATGACACTTCCTCATTATACTATAAATACATAATTTGAAAAGAAAAAAATAAGTTACGAAAAAACGTCATCGCTGTGAACAGCGATGACGTTTTTTAATCTTGCTCGTTTATTATTTTACTAGTTCCATACCTAACTTAATTGCTTTTTTGTTGATTTCTTCTGTACCTTTTGGCACGCGGTTGAGAACAGCTTTAATAATGGATTCTTCTGAAACGATGCCGGTCAGCTGAACGATAGCACCGAGAGCGATGATATTAGCAAACAAAGCTTTGCCCAGAACTTCTTTGGCTGTGTGGGTAATTGGCAGTTCATAAACTTTTCCGGTATGAGCTGGAAGAGTTTTAACGAAAAGGCTGTCAGTTACGAGTATGCCGGCAGAAGTTAAATCGTGGGAATATTTTTGGGCAGCTTCCTGACTCATTGCGAGGAGCAAACCAGGATTAGTTACTTTTGGGAAGTGAATAGCCTTATCGGAGATGATAACTTCTGATTTGCTGGCACCACCACGGGCCTCAGGGCCATAGGACTGAGATTGAATAGCCAGTTTGCCATCAAGCAAAGCAGCTTCGGCAAGAATAATACCAGCCAGGATAAGACCTTGGCCGCCGGTACCGGATAAACGTAATTCTTTTTTCATGATTATTTACCCCCTTGTGCGGCAGCAATTAGTTCATCATAAGCTTCAGTATATTCTTTTACACCTTCAGCTTTGTAGAGAACGCCGATAGGGAATTTGCCAGCTTTTTGCTCTTCACTCAGCTTTTCGAAAGCTGCGAGTGGAAGCGCATGGTCGCGCTGCCATTTTATCATATCTGCAGGTCCGCCCATCTTGTTCTGACGTCCGAAGGAAATCGGGCAGGCAGTGATGGCTTCAATCAGACTGAAACCTTTATGCTCAATACCTTGAGCAATTAAATCAGCAAGCATAGGAGCATGGAAAGTAGTAGCGCGTGCTACAAAAGTAGCACCGGCTGCTTTGACAAGCTCGGCAATGTCGAATGATCTTTCTATCGTGCCGTAAGGAGCAGTGGCAGCTTTGGAATGTTCAGGCGTCAATGGTGAATATTGGCCGCCGGTCATACCATAAATGTTATTGTTATAAAGAACTACTGTCATGTCGATGTTGCGGCGTGCAGCGTGAATCAGGTGATTGCCGCCGATTGCAGTAGCGTCACCATCACCGGTAACAACGAGAACTGTGAGGCTTGGGTCAGCCAGTTTAACACCGGTTGCAACCGGCAAGGCACGACCGTGGGCAGAATGCACCGTGTTAAAATCAAGGTAGCCGGAAGCACGGCTGGAACAGCCGATACCGGAAATAACAGCTACATTGTCTTTTGCTAAATCAAGTTTTGCTACAGCTTTAACGATACAGCCGGTGACGATACCGTTACCGCAGCCCGGGCACCAAATGTGAGGCAAACGACCCGGTCGAAAATATTTATCTATCATTTCTTCCATATTCATGTAAAAATCCTCCTCTCAAGTGGTACTCTTATTATTTGAATGCTTTTTCCATCTCGGCAAATACTTCATCCGGAGTAGCAGGTTCGTTGTCGTATTTGGCAAAGAGTGTTACAGGAACTTTGCCGGCGACAGCGCGTTCAACTTCCAGCACGTATTGACCGTAGTTCAATTCATGAACGATAATGTGTTTGACTTTGTCAGCCAAAGCTTTCATTTGTTTTTCAGCAAACGGCCAGATGGTGATCGGACGTACCAAACCAACCTTCATGCCTTTGGCACGAGCCATATCAACAGCTTCGTAAGCTGCACGGGCAGCCCCGCCGAAAGCGACGATAGCATATTCTGCATCGACCATTTCATAGTTTTCTACTTCGACGATGTCGTCCAGATTGTTATAAAGTTTGTCATGCTGTCTGTTGGTAGCTGCGAGTGTAGCAGCAGGGGTACCTTTCGGGAAACCGGTTTCATCATGAACAAGACCGGTTACATGCCAACGGTAGCCGCTGCCGAAAGGCGGCATGGCAGGAACCAATGATTCATCAGTAGCGTAGGCTTTGAATTCCTCTGGCGGGCAGGTTGGCAATTTGCGGTCTGCCTGCGGAATTTCATCATAATTATCCGGTAGTTCGATTTTTTCACGCATGTGTCCGATTACTTCATCCATTAAAAGAATAACCGGTACGCGATATTTTTCACTTAATGCGTAAGCACGTAAAGTAAGGTCGAAACACTCAGGGACACTTGCTGGTGTCAGGGCAATCAACCAATGGTCGCCATGAGTTCCCCAACGTGCCTGCATAATATCTCCTTGGGATGGAGATGTAGGTTGGCCGGTAGACGGACCTACGCGCTGTACATTGACGATAACAAGAGGTATTTCGGCCATGCAGGCATAACCAATCAATTCCTGTTTCAGAGAAAAGCCAGGACCGCTGGTTGCAGTCATAACTTTTTTACCTGTCAGAGAAGCACCGATAATGGCACCCATGCTGGCGATTTCGTCTTCCATCTGAATGAATTTACCGCCGACTTTCGGCAGTTTTTCAGCTAAAGACTCAGCTACTTCGGTAGATGGCGTAATAGGGTAACCACCAAAGAATTTCACGCCTGCGGCAATTGCGCCTTCAACTACTGCCTGGTTACCTTGCAATAGAAGTAATTTAGACATAAGGTTTCACTCCTTTATTATTTTTCAACAAATATTGCATAATCAGGGCAGCGAGTTTCGCACTGTCCGCATTTTATGCAGTCCTTTTCATTAACGATTTCCACTTTTTCAATTTCATTGATCGCCAGAACCTTTTTTGGGCAAAAAGCTACACAGATGCCGCAGCCTTTGCAACGTTCGATATGAATTTTCAGCATAAGATAACCTCCTTAAATACTTTATAGGCATAAATTTAAAAACATCAAAAAAATTAGGCCTTTGCAAGCCATACAATCCCTTCTTAATTATACAGCAAATATTTGGGGCATTAAACCCCCGAAAATATAAATAGTTTTAGGCAAAAGTGCCAAAATTTGAGTCAAATGATATAATATTAATTGCAGAGGGGAGGTTTTTATGTGGAAATTGATAAATCGTTGCCAAAAAGTGAAAGGATTTTGTTAGCAGCAGCTGATGTTTTTTCACGCAAGGGGTATTTGCAGGCGACTTTGGATGAAATAATTGAAATAGCTGATACGGGTAAGGGTACAGTTTATAATTATTTTAAAAATAAGGATAATTTATTTTACACGTTAGTTTCAAGAATAAACGAACCATTTGTTGCTGCTTTACAGAAAATTGAAACAAGTGATGCCTCTTCGTTTCTGAAGTTGGAACAGTATCTAAAGGAGATGCTGGATTTTT
Organism: uncultured Acidaminococcales bacterium; assembly: GCA_964439485.1. Lineage (GTDB taxonomy): Bacteria > Bacillota > Negativicutes > Acidaminococcales > Acidaminococcaceae > RZYP01. The sequence continues at coordinate 15,797 of CAYTOV010000014.1, forward strand.
TGCGGTTGAATGATACACTTTGGCAGGTTCTTTTCTATGAAATGCTCGGAGCTAATCGTGGCTGGTATTTCATTCATGACTATGAAACCAAAGAAGACCGCCTTGTTGTTAAATGGGGAGTAGCTCCAACGCAGGAAGAGAAAGAAAGAGTAACACGCTATTCGGAACTTATTGGTTCAAGCTTCAGAATACTGGAAAATATAATGCAGGAAGGTGTCGATACAGGCGCCTTTAAACCAAGCCCGGAAAATAAGGGTGTCCATTATGCGGCAAGACATTTATATGGTGGTGTGGCGATGGCGGTTTTTTTTGGCAATGACAGGCAGGAATCTTCTTCAGAAGTTGCTAAAATCATTGCTGACCGTTTCCTCTTTGGTTGTGCCAATCCGGCAAAATGAATAAAGATATTCCAATTTGAAAATAAAGTTTGAAATATTCCTTGAAATAGTGTATAACCATTATTGAAGAGTGCAAAGGGGGACTCCGATACGCCAGCAGTAGTTTGCGTATTGGGGTTCTCGCTGTTTTCGGGCTTCTTTTGCAGCACAAAATTTATTCAAAGGAGTTGGTGAAGCATGGATGACATCAAAAATGTAAGTGGTGAAAAAGCAGGCTTTTTCAAACAGTACGGTTTTTATCTGGCTTTGGCTGTGCTGGCTGCTATCGTCCTCATGCCGCCGCAGGAAGGTCTGTCGGTAGCTGGACAAAGAATGATCGGTATCATGGTATTTTCTGTAATTGTATGGGCAACAACAGCAATTTCTTATCCTGTAAGTGCGGGCGTTATTATAACGCTGATAGCTTTTTTGATAGGCTTTGCGCCTAATCCGGCAACAGGCAAGATTTATGGTACTGCCGGTGGTTTAGCGATGGGGCTGAAAGGCTTTTCTGAGACGGCGTTTTGTTTGGTGGCAGCTGCTATGTTTTTGGCAGCAGCTATGACTAAAACTGGTTTGGATAAACGTATTGCCCTTGTTATTTTGTCCAAATTGGGTGCTAAGGCAAACAGGGTAGTAATCGGTGTAATTCTCTGCGGCTTTATTTTAAGCTTTTTTGTTCCAAGTACTACGGCGCGAGTAGCTTGTCTGGTACCAATTGTTATGGGTATGATCAAAGCTTTTGATGTTCCGTTGAAGAGCAGATTTGCCGCAATGTTGATGATTACGGTAGCTCAGGTGGACAGCGTCTGGAATGTTGGTATCAAAACTGCTGCCGCTCAAAACATGGTTGCTGTCAATTTCATCAAGAGCCAACTGGGTGTTGATATTTCCTGGCTGGATTGGTTTATTGCAGCTGCACCGTTTGCAATTTTGATGTCATTTTGCTTATATCACTTGATGATGTACTTATTCCCACCGGAAATTGACGAAATTCCTGGCGGACAGGCTACAGTTAAAAGATTATTAACTGAAATGGGACCTGTAACAGCGAATGAAAAGAAGCTATTAGTTATTTCAATAGTGCTGTTATTCTTCTGGACTACTGAAAAAATGCTTCATCCACTTGATACATCCACAACCACTATGCTTGCTGTAACTCTGCTGATGTTACCAAAGATCGGTGTTATGAACTGGGAAGAAACAGTGCACAAAATTAATTGGGGTACGGTTCTCCTGTTCGGCGTTGGCATATCTTTGGGTTCTGCGTTGCTTTCAACTAAGGCAGCAACCTGGATGGCTAATCAGATCGTTGCCAGCTTTGGCCTGGCTAATTCTTCAACAATTGTTGTCTTGGCTATCATGTCTTTATTCCTCATTTTCATACATATGGGGTTTGCCAGCGCAACGGGCCTTGCCGCAGCAATTATTCCAATTGTTATTTCTGTGCTGCAAAGTCTCAAAACGCCTGGCGTAAATGTTATTGGTATGACAATGATTCTGCAATATGTCGTAAGCTTTGGTTTCATTCTCCCTGTTAACGCACCGCAGAATATGATTGCTTACGGGACAGATACTTTTGAAGTACGTGACTTCGTTCGTTCTGGTATTCCCTTGACTATTATTGGCTTTGGGCTGATTATGTTACTGGGTGCAACATACTGGAAATGGCTTGGTCTGGTTTAAAAATTATTTATAGCTATATGCGAAGAAGGCTCGTCCAATTGGACGAGCCTTCTTTTCATAAACGATATTGTATCAAGGCAATGGTTAAAGAGCTAACTTTGGTAAGATATTCTTTGAAATATAATTATTTACTTGTCCAGCCCGGAGTAACAGAGCCTTTGAAATGATCAGCGATAAATTTAGCATTTTCTTCAGATTGATAAGCTTTGATGAAAGTTTGGACTCTTGGATCGGCTTTCATTTTTTCTTTGGTAACAAGGATGTTAACAAATGGAGACTCAGCAGACTCAATGAAGATGGAATCTTTAACTGGGTTCATGCCAGTAGCGATTGCATAGTTGGTATTAATGACGGCAACATCGAGATCGGCCAAGCTGCGGGGGATGATTGCTGCATCCAGTTCTTTGAACTGGAAGTTATGTGGATTAGCAGTAATGTCTTCCAAAGTAGCTCTCACGCCAATGCCGTCTTTCAAGGTAATCAGTTTTTGTGCGGCTAGTAAAAGAAGGGCACGGCCGCCATTAGTCGGATCATTTGGAATGCCGACGGTAGCTCCATCTGGGATAGCCTCACCTTTTTTAAGTTTTTGGGAGTAAGCAGCCATTGGGAAGTTTACAGATTTAGCAACTTCTACAAGATCATATTTACGGTCTTTGACGGTATTGTCAAGATAAGGACGGTGCTGCATGCTGTTCAGGTCGAGCTCGCCTTGGAACAGTGCTACGTTTGGCTGAATATAATCGTTAAACTCCACAACTTCAACCTTTAAGCCTTGTTTAGCAGCGATTTTTTTGACGTTGTCAAGAATTTCAGCATGAGGACCGGCAGTAACACCGACTTTCAAAGTTTGTTCCGGTTTCTTTTCTGCGGCTTTTTTGTCACTGCCACCGCAGCCAGCAACGGCAAATGCTGCCAAAAGCAGGCCTGTGGCGAGGAAAGAGATACTTTTTTTCATAATTTAAGCCTCCTATAATTTGTTTTTGTTTAATTTTTTAGATATATAATTACCACAAGATTGGACAATTTGTACTTGGGCAATCAAAACGACAACAGTTGCTATCATGATGTCAACGCGGAAACGTTGATAGCCATAACGGATTGCCAGGTCACCAAGACCGCCGCCGCCGAGGGCACCGGCCATTGCGGAGTAACCAATCAGACTGATGATAGCTAGTGTGATACCTAAAACTATAGAGTGAAGAGCTTCAGGCAGCAGAACTTTATTTACAATCTGCAGTGGGCTGGCACCCATTGCCTGTGCAGCTTCAATTACACCGTGGTCAATTTCGAGCAGCGAAGATTCGATGATGCGGGCGATAAAAGGTGCTGCTGAGATAGTAAGAGGAACGATGGCAGCAGTAGTGCCGATGGAAGAACCGACAATGATGCGCGTCAGCGGAATGATAGCAACCATCAGGATGATAAACGGAGTAGAGCGGGTTGCGTTGACTATCGCACCGAGTACTGCATTGACAGGCGCATTTTCCAGGATGTGACCTTTGCGGGTTACAGTGAGGATAACGCCCAGCGGCAAACCAATCAGGGTGGAGATTATTGTAGAAGCGGCAACCATGTAACAGGTTTCGCCGAAAGACTTGATTAATAGATTAATGATTTCAGGAGACATAGCCCATTACCTCCATTCTGAGATTTCTTGCGTGCAGATAGGTCAGCGCATCCTTGATAGAACTGCGGACGCCGGAGATTTCTACAAGCAAGGTACCGTAAGGTGTATCTTTGATGCTGTCGATATTGCCGTAAAGTATATTGACATCGACGTCGAATTTTTTGACTAGGCTGGAAATCAGCGGATCACCGGCTGAAGAACCAATGAAGGAAAGACGAAGCAGCAACTTGCCGCCTTCAATATATTCTTTGCTGAGCGGCACGCCTTTTAGAATTGCCGGCAGCTCAACATTGTTGATGCTCTTGATGAAATCTTTGGTGGTAGGCGTTTTCGGATTGGTGAAGAGCTCGAACATAGTGCCTTCTTCAATAATGTCACCGTTTTCAATTACAGCTACTCGGTCGCAGATTTCTTTGACTACCTGCATCTGGTGCGTAATCATGACGATGGTAAGATTCATGCGCTTATTGATATCCTTCAGCAAATCCAGAATAGATTTGGTCGTCTGCGGATCAAGTGCGGAAGTTGCCTCGTCGCAGAGCAGAACTTTCGGTGAGCTCGCCAATGCTCTGGCGATGCCGACACGTTGTTTCTGTCCGCCGGATAATTGCGAAGGATAGTGGTCACGGCGTTCAACCAGACCAACAAGCTCGAGCAGCGGCTCAACTTTTTTGAGGATTTCATCTTTGGACAGTCCTTGTATCTCCAAAGGAAAGGCAATGTTGTCATAAACGGTGCGGGAAGCAAGCAGGTTGAAATGTTGGAAGATCATGCCGATATTTTGGCGAGCCTTCCTGAGTTCAGCTTCGCTCATGGCTGTCAAATCCTGGCCATCAACGACTACCTGGCCGCCGGTTGGTACTTCCAGCATATTGATACAGCGGATTAAGGTGCTTTTGCCTGCGCCGCTCAGACCGATAACACCGAAAATCTCACCTGCGTTGATGCTGAGATTAGTTTTATGCAGGGCGTCGATGTCACCGGATTTGCTGTGATATGTTTTTTCTACATTATGTAGTTCAATCATGCTATTCCTTCTTTCTTTGAATTCGAACATTAAAAAAGCCTCTTCGTTCAGAAGAGGCGCGTAAAGTCATTTTAAGTACGGCTTCATCTGTCAGGTGATTCCTGAAGGATTTGGCACCGTTCACGGTTGTGATGGTTGCCGTAGCGTCATTGGGCCATTCCCTCGACTACTCTTGATGAATAAATATGAAGTTATGGGATAATGATACACACATATTTGTTTATTGTCAATAGGAAGCAAAAAAATCTTGCAATTTCACATAATAAAGTGTTAAAGTATTAAATAAGAGGCAACAAAAACTAAACTAGTTATTAAGGATGGTGCATTATGAGCATTGCGAATAAACTTAAAGACAATCTGACGGACCAATTATTTAAGGCGATACTTTCTCTGGAGACTGAAGAGGAATGCTATCAGTTTTTTGAAGATGTCTGTACCGTTAGCGAACTAAAAGCTATGGCGCAAAGACTTGAAGTTGCAAGGATGCTGGATGAAGGCAGTATCTATGATGAAATCGTTGAAAAGACGGGTGCCAGCACTGCAACTATTTCGCGTGTCAAACGTTGCCTGGTTTATGGCGCTGATGGCTATCGCAATGTGCTGAACTCTTTCAAAAAAGGGGAAGCAAGCAATGACTAAGAAGAAAGTTCTGCAGATCCCTTACGGCACTAAAGATGTGCTGCCAGGGGAGGCACGTGTAAAACGGGAGATAGAAAACGGTATTATAAATAATTTTATGGCGTGGGGTTATGATGAAGTTGAAACTCCTACCTTTGAATATCTTGACACTTTTGTAGATGAAAGTACAGGCCTTTTGTCAGACAGCTTCAAATTTTTTGACAGAAATAACCAGGCTTTGGTGCTGCGCAGTGATATGACAAAACCGATTGCCCGCATGGTGGCGACCAGACTGAACGACGGCAGGCAGATCAAACGCATTTCTTATCTTGCCAATATTTTTCGCTACGAAGAAACACAGGCTGGCCGGCAATGCGAATTCAGTCAGGCTGGCGTCGAATTGATGGGTGCGGCTGAACCTTCCGCTGATGCGGAAGTACTTGCACTTGCTATCTCATCTCTGCGCTTAGCTGGTTTGAGTGATTTCACGGTAAGTCTCGGCCATAGTGATTTCATAACCGGTCTGATGGAAGAAGCCGGACTTAATGAGGACCAGTCTGAAGAATTGAAAAAAAGAGTTCTTCAACATGATTTAGTAGGATTAGAAACGCTTTTGACAAATTTGCCTATGCCAGAAGACTTAAAAAACATTTTCCAGCGTCTGCTTTTATTGCACGGCGACGAGGCAATGCTTGACGAATTGCAGGAAATTGTGAAGAACGCCAAAACCAGGCAGGCTTTGCGCAATTTGTCGGAAATATACCAATTAGCTAAAGAGTACGGCGTGGCGGATGTCATTCGTTTTGATCTGAGCCTAATCCGCAGCCTTGATTATTATACAGGTATGGTCTTCGAAGTCTATACCTTCGACATGGGTTTCCCAATTTGCGGCGGCGGCCGTTACGACAAAATGATGCAGGGTTTTGGCAAGTCTTGCCCGGCAACCGGTTTTGCCGTGGGCATTGACCGCATCATGCTGGTGTTGGCACGCCAACAAAAACTGGAAACCAAATCGGAATGGGATGTCTTCATTGCCTGGAACTATGGCAAATTGGCACAAGCGATTGCAAAAAGCGTTGAACTGCGCAAAGCTGGCAAAACGGTAAAAGTGGCAACAACTGCTTCTACCAGAACGGTAGCTGAAAATGAACGCAAAGCCAACGATTGCAAGGAATTAATCTTTATTGAATAGAATCTTTCAATCACAATTAAAATAGTGCGAAAAAAGGCAAGGGCTGAAGAGTTCCTCTGGCTGCTTCCACACGCGACAAATCGCCTGCAAGCAGTCGGT
>CAYTOV010000015.1:0-3632 GCA_964439485.1 uncultured Acidaminococcales bacterium
TTGAAGGGCTGGGGCGTCGCGCCCTTCGTGGGTGCGTGGATTGAAATAAACACTCCGATGAAGCAGGCTGCGGCGATTGAGTCGCGCCCTTCGTGGGTGCGTGGATTGAAATATTTAACCTTGGCACTATGCGCGGCATGGAGCTTGGTCGCGCCCTTCGTGGGTGCGTGGATTGAAATGGAACACCAACCAGCGGATTTGGTTATGGTGCTTAGTCACACCCTTCGTGGGTGCGTGGATTGAAATTAAACACCGGCATTATTCGTGGCAATGTAGTTAAGTGTCGCACCCTTCGTGGGTGCGTGGATTGAAATACTGATACAATGCTTTCACGTCTTGAAGAAGGCGGTCGCACCCTTCGTGGGTGCGTGGATTGAAATCAGTTAGCATTCGTCAGGCCGTTGTTCAGATTTATCGCATCCCATGCGGGGTGTGTGGATTGAAATTAATTACATTAGCTTATACATTTGGTTTGTCCAAATGGTTGTAATCTTCGTGAATATATTTTTTGTCATTTTTTAAAAGAGCAATAAGAACAATTGTTGTAGTATAATAAATATTATCAATTATATTTTTTATTTGGAGGTGTTGCTTTGGATTTTGTTGCTCTTGATTTTGAAACAGCGAATGCTGATCCTGCCAGTGCTTGCTCGGTAGGTATCGTTACGATAAAGAATAATATAGTAGTAGATGAATATTATAGCCTTATCAAACCCAGACAGATGTCTTTCGACAGCAGTAATATTCAGGTCAATGGGATTACGCCTGCTATGGTGGAGAATGCAGAGAATTTTTCTGCTGTATGGACGGAGATGGCCAAAAGGCTGGATGGTCAGACTGTGGCTGCTCATTATGCTGCTTTTGACATCAAAGTATTGAAGGCTTCGCTTGATGATTATAATCTGGACTATCCGGCAATCAGGTATGTCTGCAGCTGGATTATCGGCAAAGCTGTCTGGCCGGACTTAATGAGCTATCGTCTTGATGTACTTGCTAAACGTATCGGTTTCCAGTTCACTCATCATAATGCCTTGGAGGATGCGAGAGCGTGCGCAATGGTTCTCCTGCAGGAATGTGAAGATTCCGGTATCGTATCTTTTGATGAAATGGCCAAAAAATATAAATTCAGTATCGGCAATATTGAACCACAAGTAACGCTTTTTTGAGCTTGGCATAAGAAATGTGTAAATATGGTTGCAAACGATAATTATAATTAAATGAGAATTTTCCCTAAAATGAAATTTTTGGCAAAAAGTGTTATACTAGGTTTGTGTGATAGTGCATAAACTTTGTTTAGCAGGAGGTGCTGAAATATGGAAGAAATAATGAATGCGGTTACACATGGAATAGGTGCTGTAGCGGCTGCAATAGGACTGGTTTTTCTCGTGCTGTTGGCTTATGAATATGGTAGTGTGTGGCATGTTGTAAGTTTCAGCATCTATGGTGCTACTTTGTTCTTAATGTATCTTATGTCGACCTTGTATCATAGTTTTCGCAATGAAAGGGTCAAAAGCTTATTTAAGATTTTTGATCATTCGGCTATATATCTGCTGATTGCAGGTACCTATACTCCATTTGCTTTAATTATTCTTCATGGTTGGCTGGGATGGACAATGCTTGGCATCATCTGGAGTCTGGCGCTTGTTGGTATTGTGCTTACCTGCTTTTACGTGAATAGATTTCACAAGTTATCGACTTTGTGCTATGTATTGATGGGTTGGCTGATCGTCATCTGCATTAAGCCGATGCTGGAACGCCTTGATACAATGGGTATGATATGGCTTGCTGTTGGTGGTCTATTTTACAGTGTAGGAGCGATTTTCTATTTGCTGAAAAGGATGCCGTACAATCACGCTGTTTGGCATTTGTTCGTCATGGCGGGCAGTATTTCACAGTTTATTGCGGTCGTCTACTATGTATTACCGGTGGGCATCTGATTTGAACGAAAAAAAGAACTGACTTTGTTTACACAAGGTCAGTTCTTTTTGTTTTTATTTGTGTTCTTTGATTTTTTCGAATGCTACAGCGAGCATCAGTTTAATGCGGTTCAGTTGATTAACTTCACTCGCTCCTGAATCACAGTCAATTGGCACTATATTGGCTTGTGGATAGGAATGAAGGAGTTCGCGAATCATTCCCTTGCCAACGATATGGTTAGGCAGACAGCCAAAAGGCTGCAAGCAGATGATGTTATTGATGCCGTTCTTGATCAACGAAATCATTTCCGCGGTCAATAGCCAACCCTCGCCGGTTATATTACCGAGAGATACATGGTCTTTAGCCAAGGCAATCAATTCTTTTAAGGATTCCGGCGGGTTAAAGTTTTTGCTGCCATGCAGGGCTTTTTCTAATGTACTGCGATATTGCTCAACAATATGGATGAAAATTTGTGATTGAATTTTATTGGCAAATGACCCGGCAAGCAGTTTGTATTTGACGCAGTCGTCGTAGGCTGTATAGAGGAAGAAGTTGATCAAATCAGGTACTATGACCTCTGCACCTTCTTCTTCCAGCGTCTGGACGATGTGACCATTGGCAATGGCGTGATATTTAACAAGTATTTCGCCGACCAGGCCAACCTTTGGCTTGTCATTCTGCGTTTGCAGAGGCAGGTTGTCGAAATCACGAACAATGCCGAAAATATTTTTCTTAAACTGCCAGCGATTACATTTGATTAAGTCATAACGACATTTTTCTGACCATTTTTCGTAAAGCTCATTTGCGGAATTAGGTACGAGCTCATATGGACGGACATGCTGCATGACGCGCATCAGCAAGTCGCCATAAGTAATAGCCATCAGTAATCTATCCATGGTTCCGATGGAAATGCTGAATTCACCGGAGTCTTTGCCGCAGAGGGAGAAGACTGGTACTTGAGGCATGCCGATATCTTTCAGAGCTTTGCGCATTAGCGCAACGTAGTTGGTAGCACGGCAGCCACCGCCTGATTCGAAGAGCAGGATGGAAGTATGTTCAGGATCATACTGTCCCGAGGTCAAAGCCTGCAATAGTTGCCCGATTGTTATGATGGAAGGGTAGCAGATATCGTTATTGACAAATTTCAACCCGAGATCAACTGCTCTTTTGTCCGGCAGAGGAGGGATGACGATCTGATAACCGGAACCTTCAATTGCGGCCTGCAGAAATTGGAAATGGACAGGTGACATCTGCGGTGCCAATATGGTATGCGTCTTTTTCATAGATTTTTTGAAAGTAGGCCAGTGATCATGTGGATTTTCTTTAGTGGTTGTATTATTGGTGTTACGTACTTTCAAAGCAGCCAGAAGCGAACGTATACGTATACGCGCTGCACCGAGGTTATTGATTTCATCAAGCTTGATTGCTGTATAGATCTTATGATTGGTTTCAAGCAATTCTTTGACCTGATCCATGGTGATAGCGTCAAGACCGCAGCCGAAAGAGTTCAGTTGAATTAGTTCAAGGTCAGGCCTGTTGGCGACCAGGGAAGCTGCAGCATAGAGGCGGGAGTGATACATCCATTGGTCCATGACGCGAATTGGCCGCGGTGTTTTTGCCAGATGGCAAATAGAATCTTCAGACAGAATGGCAAGACCGTACGATTGAATCAATTCAGGCAGACCATGGTTGATTTCCGGGTCAATATGGTAAGG
>CAYTOV010000015.1:3732-20208 GCA_964439485.1 uncultured Acidaminococcales bacterium
GTCATATCTTCTTTGATATTGTAGGGGATGCAGGGGTAAAATATTTTTGTGACTCCTTGCTTCACAAGGTCAATAATATGACCATGAACCATTTTGGCCGGATAGCAAAGAGAATCGGAAGGAATGGTTTCCAGTCCTTGCTCATAGAGGGCGCGGGAAGATTTGCTGGAAAGAACAACTCTATAACCGAGCTTAGTAAAGAAAGTGAACCAGAAGGGGTAATCTTCATACATATTGAGCACTCTGGGTATGCCGATGGAACCTTTCCGAGCTTCTGCTGCGGTTAAAGGTTCATAATTAAAGATGCGTTCCAGTTTGTAGGCATAGAGATTTGGCACAGGATTTTTTGGCAACGACTTGCCAAGCCCGCGTTCACAACGATTGCCTGTCTGGTATTTTGTTCCATTCGGGAATTTCAACGATGTAATGAGACAATGATTGCCACAAATGCCACAGCGATAGCTTGTGCGATTAATGGAGAAGGTATTTAATTCAGCAGAAGGCAGAATAGAAGAACGTGCATCCTGGGGCGCAGCCTCTTTTGCCAGGAGTGCAATGCCATAGGCTCCCATAAGTCCTGCTATATCAGGTCTTACTACTTCACATTGGAGAAGATTTTCCAGTGCGCGCAAAACCGCATCATTGTAGAAAGTACCGCCTTGCACGACTATTTTAGATCCTAGCTCTTCCGTATTCTTGATGCGGATGACTTTGAACAAAGCATTTTTAATAACAGAAATTGCAATGCCGGCTGAAATATCACCGACTTTGGCACCTTCTTTTTGAGCTTGTTTAACTTTGGAATTCATAAAAACGGTACAACGGGTACCAAGATCAACAGGATGAGCAGAAGAAAGAGCTGACTTGGCAAATTCTTCGACAGACATGCCAAGTGATTGGGAGAAGTTGCTGATGAAGGAGCCGCAGCCTGACGAACATGCTTCGTTTAACTTGATTGAATCGATAACACCGTCTTTAACGGTAAAACTTTTCATATCTTGACCACCGATATCAATAACGAAGGTCACACCCGGCTGGAAAGTTTCGGCAGCACGGAAATGGGCGACTGTTTCAACTTCACCCATATCAGCCTGCAAAGCGGCCTGTACCATTTTTTCGCCATAGCCGGTAACGCCTGCGTAGGCAATATAAGTATCTTTGTTAAGCTGTGAATACATTTTTTGCAGAGCTGTAACGGCAGAGGCCAACGGACGACCTTGATTGCTGCCGTAATCTGAATATAACAAATTACCGGCACTGTCGATCAGTGTCAGTTTTGTTGTAGTCGAGCCGGCGTCAATGCCCAGATAGGCAGGGCCTATATGGGTTGCCAGCTCAGCTTTTTTAACTTTGTGGGCCGCATGGCGTGAGCAGAACTTTTCGTATTCTTCTGCATCTGCGAAAAGCGGTGGTAAATTATTTATACTAACGTCCGAAACGTTAAAGTTTTTCAGGTTATTTGCAAGGTCATTATAATTAATGGTTAAACCGGAATGAGCCCAGATTGCCCCAAGAGCAATGAAATAAGGTGAAGAGTGGGGTACAACGGCCTCTTCTTCAGGAATATTCAGCGTTTTAAGAAACAAACCGCGCAGCTCTGAGAGGAAAAACAGAGGGCCGCCAAGGAAGGCAAGTGGTGCTTTGATGGGACGACCTTGCGCAAGGCTGCCTATAGTCTGGTTAACAACGGCTTGCAGGATGGAAGCAGCTATATCTTCTTTAACGACACCGTCATTCATAAGTGCCTGCACATCGGTTTTGGCAAAAACACCACAACGTGACGCGATAGAATGAATGGTTTTGGCCTTTTTAGCCATTTCATTCAGACCTGATGCATCTGTATTCAGCAAGGTTGCCATATGGTCGATGAAAGAACCAGTACCACCGGCACAGACACCATTCATACGTTGTTCCATATTGTCATAGAAATAAGTAATTTTGGCATCTTCGCCGCCTAGTTCAACAGCAGTGTTAGCAGAAGGAATATATTTTCTGATACCGGCTGTGCAGGCAATAACTTCCTGGACAAAAGGCAGGTTCAAGCCATCTGCCAGACCTATGCCGGCGGAGCCAGTGACAATTATCGTAAATGGTGCTTCTGATAAAAGCGAACTTGCAGACTCCAAAATGCCTGAAAAGGCCTTGGGAATGTCAGAGAAGTGCCTTTGATATTGGTGGAATAGAATATTTTCAGTTTCGTCTACTACAACTAGTTTTATCGTTGTGGAACCAATGTCCACACCTACACGCAATTGTTCCATGAAGAATCACCCACCTGTCGCTGTTGTGAAAAGGTTGCTTAGAGCCTTTTGAGTAAGATTGCAATGTTTTTTAGAAAAACGACATAATCAAACAGTAAATGGGTACAAACAACAGGCCTCCAATCCCATGGTATAAGGGTTTTAAGTCTATTATTTATGTGCCTCACTTTAATATAAAACTACTTTGAAAATTTGTCAAAATAATTATTTATATCTGTGAATAAGTGAATTTTAGTAATTGAAAATGTCATTAAGTGACACTTTTGCAGAAATTTAAAAATTTCTTAAAAGATAATTGTTATTTACTACTTTATATTATAGATCTTTTGGGTTACAATGTATATGTAATACCTAGTGTTATAGTATTTATTGAAAGGTTGGAGGGAGTTATATGGAAAAGACGTTTTGGAACGCAGTAAAAGGCAGAAGGAGCATTTACGCACTTGGCAATGAAAAGATTGTTTCTGAAGAAAAGATTCAAGAAATCGTGACAGATGCTTTGCTGCATACACCATCACCGTTTAATTCACAGAGTACCAGAATGGTGCTTTTGTTTAATGAAGAACATAAAAAACTTTGGCAAATAACGCTTGATGAATTAAAGAAAAAAGTTTCACCTGAACAATTTGAGCAAACAGCAAACAAAGTTAATGGCTGTTTTGCTTCTGGATATGGTACGATACTATTTTTTGAGGAAAAGAAAATAGTAGACAATCTTTGCAGTGGTTTCCCATCCTATGCTGACCGCTTCCCATATTGGTCACATCACACGAATGCCATGCATCAGTTCGTAATTTGGTCGGCTTTGGAGGCAGAAGGCCTTGGTGCTTCTTTACAGCACTACAATCCTTTGATTGATGAAGAAGTCCGTAAGAACTGGAACCTGCCTGAGAGTTGGCAATTGATCGCACAGATGCCTTTCGGAAGTGTATTGGCACCTGCTGGTGAAAAAGAGTTTGGTAAAATTGAAGACAGATTGAAAATTTTCAAATAGATATAGCAAATAAAAAATGCCCTCGGATTTTTTATTCTGAGGGCGTTTTTATGTCATGTTATTTTTCTAAGAGGTATTTGTTGACTGCGGCGGCAGCGTTTCTGCCTTCGGCGATTGCCCAGACAACAAGGCTTTGACCACGGCGAGCATCACCGGCAGTAAAGATACCTTCGACAGAAGTCGCATAATTTTGTTCGTTAGCCGCGATGTTATTTTGCGGCGTTTTTTGTACTTTAAATTCATCGAAGATTGTTTGCTCAGTTCCGACAAAACCTAAGGCGAGCAATACCAATTGTGCTGATACTGTTTCTTCGGTTCCTGGTATTTGAACAGGGGTCAGCATGCAATTAACTGTTTTCCATTCAATCTGACAAATTTTGAGTTTATCAACATTTCCATTCTTTCCGACAAACTCTTGAGTCAGGATGCAGTATTGACGGGGATCTTTCCCATATACTTCGATGGCCTCTTCCTGACCGTAGTCTGTTTTGAAAACGCGTGGGAATTCCGGCCAAGGATTATTGGCGGTTCGGGAGTGTGGCAGGCAGGGCATGATTTCAATCTGCCGCACGCTTTTGCAGCCCTGGCGGAGGGCTGTTGCCACGCAGTCTGTTCCCGTATCGCCACCGCCGATAACGACAACATCTTTATCTTTGGCAGAGATTGCTTTGCCATCAGCCATATTGGAATCAAGCAGGCTTTTTGTAGCAGCATGCAGGTAATCTTTGGCAAAATAGATGCCTTTCAGATCACGGCCGGGCACTGGTAAGTCACGCGGTATGGTGCTGCCTGTGCAGAGAACGACGGCATCAAACTGTTTGGTAAGCATTTCAGAGGAAATGCTGTGGCCGACTTCACTGTTCAGGGAGAACTCAACACCGCCATCTTTCAGTAATTTAACGCGGCGGTCAATAAGTTTTTTATCCAGTTTCATGTTTGGAATGCCATACATCAGAAGGCCGCCTGGTCTATCTGCTCTTTCGAACACGGTGACAGAATGACCAGCCTTATTTAATTCGTCTGCACAAGCAAGCCCGGCAGGGCCGGAACCGATTACAGCAACTTTTTTGCCGGTCCTGTGTGCCGGTTTATTCGGCTTTACAAGCTTATTGGCAAAAGCCTGTTCGATGACATATTGCTCAAGGTTTTTAATAGAAACAGGGTCGTTGACAAGACCTGCACTACAAGCACCTTCACAGGGAGCAGGACAGACATGGGAAGTGAATTCCGGAAAATTATTAGTTTTGTTTAAGCGAACATAAGCGAAGTGGTCGAGACCTTGGTAAACGAAGTCATTGAATTCCGGCATCAGATTGTGCAAAGGGCAGCCTGACAAAGCGCCGTTCAGCATAATGCCGCTGTGACAAAAGGGTATGGAACAATCCATACAACGGGCAGCCTGAGTCTGCAGTTCTTTTTTGTGGGGAAGACTGCTGGTTTTAATTTCGTCCCAGTCTTGCAGACGTTCCTTGGCAGGGCGCATAGAAAGTTCTTTTCTAGTATAATCCATAAATCCTGTTGGTTTTCCCATTATGCTTTTCCCTCCTCGAAAACACGGATGGCAGCTTCCTCTTTACTGCAGCCGTCTTGCATATAATCAGCAATTTTTTCAGTGACGCGTTTATAGTCTTTTGGAATGACTTTCACAAATTTGTTGACATATGCATCCCAGTTTTTCAGAATTTCTTCGGCGGTTTTACTGCCGGTTAATTTGGCATGATTGAGAATCATCTTCTGAACTTCGAGCTTATCATTGATAGCAGTGAGCGATTCCAAAAGTATGATTTCTCTGTTGCAGTAGGAGGCAAAATCACCTTCCTGATCAAGAACGTAGGCGACACCACCCGACATGCCGGCTGCGAAGTTGCGGCCTGTTTTGCCGAGAATTACAACTGTACCACCAGTCATATACTCACAACCGTGGTCACCGACACCTTCAACAACGGCATGCACACCGCTGTTTCTGATACAGAAGCGTTCACCGGCGATACCGCGAATATAAGCTTCACCGCTGGTTGCACCGTAGAAAGCTACATTACCGATGATAATGTTTTCATGAGGGTTGAAAGCAATGTCTGCTGGCGGCTTAATAATAAGTCGGCCACCGGAGAGACCTTTTCCTACATGGTCATTGGCATCACCTTCCAACGTCAGGGTAACGCCTTTTGGCAGAAATGCTCCGAAGCTTTGACCGGCAGAACCTTTGAAACCAAGTTTGATGGTATCTTTGGGAAGACCGGACAGGCCATAGCGGCGGGTAATTTCACTGCCAAGGATCGTGCCGACAACACGGTCGGTATTTTTTATTGGCAAGGTGATGTCGATAGACTTCTTTTCATCGATGGCAGTTTTGCAAATTGCCAGTAATTCCCTGCAGTCCAGGGATTTTTCCAATTGGTGGTTTTGCAATTGAGTACAGTATTGTTCAGTGCCTGGTGCAACTTCCGGCTTGTGCAGAAGGGCAGATAAATCGATGCTTTTGCTCTTCCAGTTTCTTTCAGGTTTAGGCACTAATACTTCTGTACGTCCAATCATTTCATTAATTGTTTTGAAACCGAGTTCAGCCATGTATTCACGTACTTCACGTGCTACGAAGCGCATGTAATTAACGACATAATCCGGTTTGCCCTGGAAGTTTTTACGCAGTTTCGGATCTTGGGTAGCAATACCCATCGGACAGGTATTGAGGTTGCAGACACGCATCATCACACAGCCAAGTGCGATAAGCGGAGCTGTTGCAAAGCCGTATTCTTCTGCACCGAACAGTGCGGCCATGATAACATCGCGGCCGGTCATCAATTTGCCGTCTGTCTCCAGGGTAACCCTGTTACGGAGGTTATTTAAAATAAGAGTTTGGTGTGTTTCTACAAGACCGAGTTCCCAAGGAAGGCCGGCATGATTGATGCTTGTACGCGGAGAAGCTCCTGTACCGCCGTCATAGCCACTGATGAGTACTACGTCTGCGCAGGCTTTAACAACACCGGCTGCAATAGTACCAACACCAACTTCGGAAACGAGCTTAACACTTATACGGGCATGAGGATTAGCGTTTTTCAGGTCGTGAATAAGCTCAGCTAAATCTTCGATGGAGTAAATGTCGTGATGCGGCGGAGGTGAGATGAGCTGAATACCGGCAGTAGTACCACGGCATTCGGCAATCCATGGGTAAACCTTGCTGCCTGGCAATTGTCCGCCTTCACCTGGCTTTGCACCCTGGGACATTTTAATCTGAATTTCATCAGCATTGACCAGATAGTTGCTTGTTACACCGAAACGTCCGGATGCTACCTGTTTGATAGCGCTGCGTTTGCTATAGCCGTTGGCCATGGTTCTGAAACGGGAAGGATCTTCGCCGCCTTCACCTGTATTGCTCTTGCCGCCTATAAGGTTCATGGCAATTGCAAGACATTCGTGCACTTCTTTGCTGATAGAGCCGTAAGACATTGCACCAGTTTTGAAACGTTTGCAGATGCTCTCAATAGGCTCAACTTCATCAATCGAAATAGGCAGGCGTTGCGGTGAGAAGGCGAGTAAGCTTCGGAGATTCTGGCCTTCGTGTTCCTTGCCGCCTAATTCGGAAGAGAATTTTTTGAAAAGGTCATAGTTGTTTTCTTTGCAGGCATGCTGCAAAGTGAAAATTGTTTGTGGATTGTAAATGTGTTTTTCGCCTTTGTCACGATATTGATAAGCAGAACCTGATGGATAGCTGCAAGGATCAAGAGTATCGTCAGTAAAGGCAGGATCGTGACGCATTTTTACTTCTTTGGCAATTTCTTCAAGACCGATACCGCCGATGCGTGAAGGAGTGCCGGTGAAGTATTCATCGACAACTTCATTGCTGATGCCGATTGCTTCAAATATTTGTGCTCCACGATAACTTTGCACTGTGGAAATACCCATTTTCGAAAGAACTTTGGCGATACCATGGGTGCAGGAGTCAATATAATTATTTGTAGCGTCTTCAAAACTAATATTGGAGATCATACCGTTGGTGCACATGTCATCAATGGTTTCAAAAGCCAGGTAAGGATTGATTCCGCTCGCACCATAGCTTAAAAGCAAGGCAAAATGATGTACTTCACGAGGCTCGCCGGATTCCAATATGATACTGGCTTTTAGACGGGTGCCATTGCGAATTAAGTGATGGTGAAGGCAGGCACAGGCCAATAGGGAGGGGATAGCTGCCATTTCCTTATTCACGCCGCGGTCAGAAAGAATAAGTATGCACTTATCTTCGGCAATCAGTCGGTCTGCTTCACGGCAAAGATTAACAAGAGCTTTTCTTAGACCGGAACCGTCTTTATCGACAGGGAACAGCATTGGTATTGTGGCTGCTTCGAACTTCGGCTGCTGGATATTCTTCAGCTTGGCAAGTTCGATATTGCTCAGTACCGGAGACTCTGCGGATATCTGACGGCAGCTGTCTGGCTGGGGATCAATAAGGTTTTTCTCTGGACCGACACCGCTTGTCGTGTCAGTGAAAACTTCTTCTCTGATGGCATCGATAGGCGGATTTGTAACCTGGGCAAATAATTGTTTGAAATAGTTGTACAAAAGCTGTGGCTTTTCAGACAACACAGCTAAAGGGGCATCGTTACCCATGGCACCAACCGGATCAAGCGCACTGGTAGCCATCGGTTTCAAAAATTTTGTAAATTCTTCGAGTGTGTAGCCAAATGCCAGCTGGCGTCTCATCAAGGTTTCAAAATCAGGTTTTGGCAATTCTGTATTAAGTTCGATATTTTTCAGCTTAATCAGGTTTTCATCCAACCACTTGCGGTAAGGATGTTCTGTAGCAATTTTGTGCTTTATTTCATCGTTGCTGATAATACGTCCTTCGACAGTATCAATAACAAGCATACGGCCTGGACGGAGACGGTCTTTTTTGACTACGGTATTTGGTTCGAATTCCAGAACGCCGACTTCGGAAGCCAGCACGATGGTATCGTCCTTAGTAACATAGTAGCGTGATGGGCGCAAACCGTTGCGGTCAAGAGCAGCACAAACTGTACGGCCATCAGTAAAGGCCATGGCTGCCGGCCCGTCCCATGCTTCAATCAAAGAATTATGATATTCGAAGAAAGCTTTCAAGTCTGGGTCTATATGAGGATTTTTACTCCAAGGTTCAGGAATCATCATCATGACAGCATGCGGAAGACTGCGGCCGGACATAACTAGAAATTCCAGACAGTTGTCGAACATACCGGAATCGCTGCCTGTTTCATCAATAACAGGCATAACTTTTTTTATATTTTTGCCCCAAAGACTGTTGTTACACATGGTCTGACGGGAACGCATCCAGTTAATATTGCCGCGTAACGTATTGATTTCACCATTGTGCATCAGCATGCGGTAAGGATGCGCACGTTCCCAGCTTGGGAAAGTATTGGTGCTAAAGCGGGAATGGACAAGTGCAAGTGCAGTTTCAATTGAACAGTCCTGCATATCCAGATAGAAATCCCCTAATTGTTTTGTTGTCAGCATGCCTTTATAGACAATTGTGCGAGATGACAGGCTGGATATATAGAAATATTTGCCGCCGCGCAGGCTGCCGTAACGGATTTTGTTTTCCGCTTCACGTCTGATTATATATAGTTTGCGTTCAAAGGCGTTATCATCAATAGCCAATCTTTCGATAATTTTGGAATTGGTACTGATAAAAACCTGCATGATACTAGGTTGGCTCTGACGGGATTTTTCACCAAGAATTTCCGAGTTTACCGGCACATTCCTCCAACCGAGGACTTCAAGATTGTTTTCACGTACGATTTTTTCAAAATGCCGTTGTAGGTTTTCTCTCTCTACTACATCCGGCGGAAGAAAAAGCATACCGACAGCATATTCACCATCTGGTGGTAATGATAAGTTCTGCTTCAGACACTCTTTAACGAAGAAAGTGTGAGGAATCTGAAACAAGACACCAGCACCGTCGCCAGAGTTATTATCTGCTCCCTGTCCACCGCGGTGATCAAGATTTTTCAGCACTGTCAGCGCTTGGCGGAGTATTTTGTTCGATTTTTTGCCTTTAATATTAGCGACGACACCCAGGCCACAAGCGTCATGTTCAAACCAGGGATCATAAAGACCCTGTTTAGGCGGTAATGTCGAAAATTTCATAAGAAACTCTCCCCTCAAAAAAATAAATAGTGTTACGAACTAATTATATTTTCTCTAAGATATTTAGTCAAATTGTATACAATATTTTTTTCTATACCAAACATAAGGACAAATATCATTGCTGACAAAAATATATAGTTGAGTTGTTTTAATTTTGCTTATATATAATAGGAAAGGAGAAGTTTACTTTCAAATTACAGTGTTTATTTTTGGCCGAATTAGCGCATATTTAATACATTTATTTAGCCAATATTAATGTCATGTGCTATAATGTAAATGTTATTATGAAATGAGGCGATATTGTTATTCTGGCGAGACAGGGAGTGCGTTAGATGAATAATGTCAGCATGAAATTAAAGTGTACACACTACGGTAAGGCATTCGAAAAAGCTAGAGACGATAACCTTATTTAACGTAGGTGTATTTTGTTTTGTTAGTGGAAGATTTGGACGTTTCATTTTTTTTACTGTGTTTTTTGTTCGTCTTGGTTTTCCTTGCAGAGGGGTATTGAGAAATCCGGCTATTGTATGAATCTTGGCATAGGAGAGAACAAAATTATTTAAACTTTGGTTTTAATTGTGAATAATTTTCATATGGTGGGCGGAAAATCTATGTAGAAAGCGGTGTTTGGTAATGTGGTTTTCAAAAGAGAAGGATACTGTTTTTAAGGAGTTGGAGGTAAACCCCGCAACTGGTCTTTCCTCTCAAGAAGCACGGGAACGGCTGGAAAAGTATGGTATCAATAAGTTGCAGGGCAAAGGCAAGAAAAGTTTATTCAGACTATTTCTTGAACAGCTGCAGGATACTTTAATTTATGTATTGTTAGCTGCCTCTGTCATTACTGTTATTATTGGTGAATATGCGGATACTGCTATTATTCTTATCGTTGTTATTTTGAATGCAGTTATCGGTGTTGCTCAGGAATATAAGGCCGGTAAAGCGGTCGAAGCTTTGCAGGATATGACGACACCTCATGCAATTGTACGCCGTGATGGCGAAATTAAAGAAATCAGTTCGGAAGAGGTTGTCCCAGGAGACGTTGTCATCCTGGACGCCGGACGTTTTGTTCCTGCTGATTTGCGTTTATATGAAAGTATCAATTTGCAAATAGAAGAATCCGCTCTTACAGGTGAGTCGGTTCCTTCAACAAAAGATGCCAAAGCTATCCTTGCACCTGGCAAAACAGCTTTGGGTGATATGTGTAATATGGCTTTTATGTCCACGCTTGTTACCTACGGCAGAGGTGAAGGTATAGTTACTTCTACTGCTATGGAAACAGAGATGGGTAAAATAGCGAAGATTCTTGACGAAGATAATGATGACATGACGCCTTTGCAAAAACGTATGGATGAGCTCGGCAAAATGCTCAGTAAGCTTTGCGTCGGTATCTGCATACTTATGCTTGTCATTGCACTTATTCAAGGACGCGATGTATTTGAAATGTTGTTGACGGCTATCAGCCTTGCTGTTGCTGCTATACCTGAAGGTCTTGCAGCTATCGTTGCCATTGTTCTTGCTCTTGGTGTTACCAGGATGTCCAAAATCAATGCAATAGTTAAAAAAATGCCTGCTGTTGAGACTTTGGGTTCTGTAAGTATTATTTGCTCTGATAAAACCGGTACTCTTACTCAAAACAAGATGACCGTTGTTAAAACTTATACTTTGTACAACATTAACGCAGTTGCTGAAGCCGAAATTGGCCGTCAGGCCAGTGGTGACGAGCTGGAACTCGTTAAAACAATGACTCTTTGTACTGATGCTACTTACGAAAAAGGTGAGAGCACAGGTGACCCGACTGAAGTAGCTTTGGTTGTCTTAGGCGATAAGCATGGTGTCAAAAAATCGGAACTGGCTGCTAAAAATAAAAGGGTTGCTGAAAATCCATTTGATTCTGATCGCAAGCTGATGTCTACGCTCAACGTTGAAGGAGATCATTACCGTGTAAACACTAAGGGTGCTATGGATCATCTCTTACACATAGTTACCCATGTATTGTATAAGGGCGAAGTAATCCCTATGACTGATGAAATCAAAGCCAAATATATGGCGATTGAGAATCTGATGTCAGATGATGCGCTTCGTGTTCTTGGCGCTGCTTATAAGGAAGTAGATTCTGTTATAGCTCCTGAAGACATGGAAAAAGATCTGATACTCATCGGTATGGTAGGCATGATTGACCCGCCGCGCATGGAAGTAAAGGACTCTATTCATGAAGCACAACAGGCTGGAATCACGTTGATCATGATTACTGGTGACCATAAGAATACTGCTGTTGCAATTGCGAAGGAACTTGGCATTGCGAAATCGCTGGATCAGAGTGTTACCGGCTCGGAAATTGACGAGTTTTCTGATGAAGAATTTGCTAAGAATATTGTCAAGTATCGTGTTTTCTCCCGCGTATCACCTGAACATAAAGTCAAAATAGTTCGGGCATTTAAGGCACACGGCAATATAGTATCAATGACTGGCGATGGTGTTAACGATGCACCTTCCTTAAAATTTGCTGATATCGGTGTAGCTATGGGTATTACAGGCACTGATGTTGCCAAGGGTGCAGCCGATATGATTTTGACCGATGATAACTTCACAACAATTGTTCATGCTATTGAAGAGGGACGTAATATTTATAACAACATCAAGAAAGCGGTAATTTTCCTACTTTCTTGTAACTTAGGTGAAGTTATTGCAATTTTTGTAGCGATTTTGCTCGATATGCCGGTTCCTCTTATTGCCACCCAGATTTTGTGGGTAAATCTCATTACTGATGCATTGCCAGCACTTGCTTTGGGCGTTGATCCTGGTGATCATGATGTAATGAAAAATAAACCAAGGGATCCTAAAGAAAGTTTCTTTGCACATGGTGCTGGTTATAGAGCGATTGTTGGTGGTGTTTTGATAGGAACGCTTACACTAGCTGCTTTCTATTTTGGACTTACCGAGTTTGGCCACGGCATTTTCTCTAATGACATACCGGACAGAGATTTGGAATATGCTAGAACAATGGCATTTGTTGTTCTTGCGTCTTCTCAATTGTTCTATTCAATATCTTTGAGACATGATACGAAATCAATTTTCCAAATAGGTTTATTCTCTAACAAGTATTTGATTGGCGCTATTGTTGTTGGCTTGATTCTCCAAATGAGTGTAATTGAAATCGATGCTTTGGCAGCTATTTTCAAATGTGTTGACTTGAGTACAAGTGATTGGCAGATGGTATTCGTTTTCGCCTGTATGCCATTGGTTGTCAATGAGATAGAAAAATTAGTTACGCGTATGATGAATAAATCTGATAATTAATTGTAAATTGTTAACATTCGCCTGACTGGCAATATGCTAGTCAGGCTTTTTTATGCTCGAAACATATGCTTTTCTGGAATAATAAAACCATACATATGCACTTTCAACTAAGTTTGTTTTTCTCGGTAACACAAAATTATGAGACAGTTCCAACATTTTGCAAAAATATGTAAAAAATATTACATTTATTAATAATGCAAAAGCATAAGTTTGTTTAACAAGTACATTATAAAATTATGTACACTAAAAATACACAAGTATACGTTAATTTAAATACAAATTTAAAAAGAGGGATAGAAAGTGCTTGATTTTACAATAAAAATGTAATATACTTTTCACATAGCAACGAAATTGCTTTATTTTTTTGCTCTTGGTGGTTTAAACAAAGAAGGGGGATTCTATTAAAATGAAAAATGGTTTCTTAAAGGCGGCCGCAGCTTCGCTGATGACCGTAATTTTAGCGGCATCTGTTGCCGGTTGCGGTAGTTCATCCAGTAAAGAAATTAAAATCGGCTTGCTGAATGAGATGACAGGCGGTAATGCAACTATTGGTACCGCGGCAGCAAATGGTGCTAAACTTGCAATCAAAGAAATTAATGCTAATGGTGGTTTACTAGGCAAACAAATCAAGGCTGTTGTAGCAGACAACAAAAGTGAGCCTTCAGAAGCTGCAAATGCTATGACTAAGCTTTTAACACAAGATAGAGTAGTTGCTGTAACGGGAACTTTTTCCAGTTCAAACGCTATTGCAGCTGCAAGTGTAGCTGAAGCCAACAAGAGCCCTTATCTTGTTGCCGGCGCTACTAATCCCAAAGTTACTGTTGACGAAAAAACTAAAACTGTAAAGAAATATATCTATCGCGTTTGCTTTATCGATCCGTTCCAAGGAACAGTAGCAGCTAATTTTGCTGCTAAGGACCTTAAAGTTAAGAAGGCAGCCATGCTTGTTGATAATAGCAGTGATTACAGTAAAGGTTTGGCAGAATTCTTTGAAGCTGCGTTGAAAAAAGAAGGCGGCGAGATAGTTGCTAATGAAGCTTATCTGCAAAAGGATACTGATTTTAAAGCAACATTAACAAAAATTAAAAGCAAGGGTGCAGAAGTACTCTATGTTCCTGGTTATTACGAAGAAGTTGGCAAAATTGTAAAACAAGCGCGTGAGATGGGTATAACTGTTCCTATCATCGGCGCTGACGGCTGGGATTCTCCAAAATTAGTGGAAATTGCATCTGTCTCTGCGTTAAACAACACATATTTTACCAACCATTATTCCGTTGAAGACACTTCACCGAAGGCACAAGCCTTTGTAGACGCATATACAAAGGAATACGGACAAAAGCCAGAAGCTTTGGCTGTACTTGGCTATGACGCAGTTTATGTCCTGGCTGATGCGATTAAACGGGCTAACAGCACTGACTCTGCGAAGATTATTGAAGCACTTGCTGATACGAAGGACTTCCCTGCTATCAGTGGAGTAACAACAATCAACAAAACACATGATGCTGACAAGAATGCGGTAGTCATCGAAATGAAAGATGGCAAGCAAGTATTTAAAACATCCATTAAACCTTGATGATTGTTTATTTATCACCATTACCTGTTTACAGGTAATGGTGATTTTTGTTTAGAATTGTTGACAAATGATTCAATAAAATATATAATCGTACACATAAACAAAAAAATATTGATTCATCCCATAAAGACAATGAAGGGAATAAGATACAATTTGCTTGTTTAAGAGAGCTGACGTATGGTGCGAGTCAGTAACGGCGATTGTATGGATAGCTCATCCCTGAGTCGCTTGCTCGATATGTAGAGTAGGACGTGTAGCCCCGTTAGCGGCTAAGGCCTTGTTAGAGGCCGAAAGGGCTGCCCGGGTTTCATTGGCAGCTGAATTAGGGTGGTACCGCGTGGATTATTGATTCCTCGCCCCTATGTATTTTATAGGAGCGGGGATTTTTATTTTCGCTCTGAAACTTTACATGTAGAGGAGATTATGTTTATGAAACAGCCTAGCAAACAGTACATTCCATTTCAGCCTGTAAGTTTACCAAATCGTACCTGGCCGGATAAGGTCATCGCTAAAGCCCCAATCTGGTGCAGTGTTGATCTGCGTGACGGTAACCAGGCGCTTGTAACACCTATGCAGCTGGAAGAGAAATTAAGAATGTTTAAGATGTTATTGGCTATCGGGTTTAAAGAAATTGAGGTTGGTTTTCCTTCGGCGTCAGAAACTGAATATGAAATACTGCGTACATTGATAGAGGACAATTATATTCCTGATGACGTTACCATTCAAGTATTGGTACAAGCACGCCCCAAATTGATTGAAAAAACATTTGAGGCCCTGAAGGGTGCAAAAAATGTTATTGTACATTTTTATAACTCAACTTCTACCTTGCAAAGAAAGGTTGTTTTCAAAGAGGGACAAGAGGGTATCATCAAGATTGCTGTAGATGGTGCAAAGCTTATTAAAGAATTAAGTGAGCAGGAAACAGCACGCAGCGGCATGAACATTCGTTATGAATATTCGCCGGAAAGTTTTACCGGCACGGAAATTGATTTTGCCGTCGAAATCTGCGAGAAGGTTATGGAGGCATTGGGCGCAAGTCAGGAAAACAAAGTAATTCTCAATCTTCCGTCTACGGTTGAAATGGCAACGCCAAACACTTATGCTGACCAGATTGAGTATTTCTGCACACATATGAAAAATCGTGAAAGCGCAATAATCAGCTTACATCCGCATAATGATCGCGGCACAGGCGTAGCTGCTACAGAATTGGGCCTGATGGCTGGCGCTGACAGAGTTGAAGGTACTCTATTCGGCAATGGTGAAAGAACTGGTAACGTTGACATTGTTACTTTGGCTTTGAATATGTATACACAAAACGTTAATCCGATGCTTAATTTTTCGAATATCAGGGAAATTAAGGAAGTATGTGAGCAATGCACTAAGATGGACGTACATGAAAGACATCCATATGCGGGTGAGTTGGTGTTTACTGCTTTTTCTGGTTCTCACCAAGACGCAATTCGTAAAGGTTTCGAGTATATGGTTAAAAGCGAGACTTCTTACTGGGAAGTTCCTTACCTGCCAATTAATCCGGCAGATCTTAATCGTGAATATGAACCTGTCATCAGAATCAACAGCCAGTCTGGCAAAGGTGGAGCAGCTTTTGTGCTCCAGCAAACAGTTGGCTATGAGTTGCCGAAAAATATGCATCCGGAATTTGGCGATATCGTGAAGGCCGCTGCAGATGCTTCAGGAGCAGAGCTTAATCCTGCACAGATTGTCGATCTCTTTAATGAGGAGTACATTACCTTTGCGGGAAAATACAAGCTTCTCAAACACAGGTTTTTGGAAGAGCATGAAGAAGATGAAAATCACAGCACAAGATTCGAAGGTATTGTGAGCGTCGACGGTGAGGAAAAAGCAGTCACTGGTATAGGGAATGGTCCTATTGATGCATTCTTCCAGGCTTTAGCAGGGATTGGTGTTGTAGGTTATGAGTTTATTTCCTATCAGGAACATGCTATTTCCAAAGGATCAGATGCTAAAGCAATATCTTATATTGAGCTAAAGGTACCCGGCAATGGACATATTTTTGGTGTTGGTATTCATAGCAATATCAATGTTGCTTCTTTGTTAGGTATCATTTGCGCGATCAACCGTTCACTTAGCCACAAGAAAGCGGAATGAAAAATTTCACGTTAATATCTTTAAAATAACTCGCTTATGGCGAGTTATTTTTTTTGCTGGTGAAAGAGATTTAGAGAATTTTCACGGGGAATAGAAATCTGTAGTAA
>CAYTOV010000016.1:0-18857 GCA_964439485.1 uncultured Acidaminococcales bacterium
TCATCGCAATGTTCGGTGCACGTCTTGCCGATGGCTGCCCAAGCGGTCACGGGCTTAGCGGCGGATTGCAGCTCGCGGTTAGCGGGTATATCGCTTTGGCGTGTTTCTTTATTGGCGGCTTGATTTCAGCGAACTTGCTTTATAAAGGTGGTGGCGACAAATGATGGCTCTTGTCTATGGATTAATTACTGGTATCTTGTTTGGTTTTTTTCTCCAAAAAGGTCGTGTTTTACGGTATGACAAACAAATTGGCGCATTGCTCCTGCAAGATATGACAATTGTTAAGTTCATGCTTTCTCATATTGTGGTAGCAATGGTTGGTGTTTATTTCCTTTATGATATGGGACTAGTCAAGCTTTCCTTAAAACCCATGATAGTTGGCGCCGTTGTGCTTGGCGGTCTGATCTTTGGACTTGGTTGGGGTCTTCTTGGATATTGTCCGGGTACTTCTCTCGGTGCTTTAGGTGAAGGCCGTACAGATGCCATCTGGGGTATCGCTGGCATGCTGGTGGGAGCAGGGATATATGCTGAAGCTTATCCATATTTGCAAAAAACGGTGCTCACTTGGGGTAACTACGGTAAAATTACCATTCCTCAGGTTTTAGGGGTCAATCATTGGATAGTGATCATTCCTTTCGTTATATTAACTGTCCTGTTATTTAAGTGGTTTGAGAAAAAAGGTCTATGAATAAAGAGCCCTAACCATTTCTTCCGCTATGGAGTGGAATACTTTGGATAAGGGCTCTTTATCATTGCTTATCTATTTGCTGAAGGCTTGGAGATGTTTATTAGATGCCGCGCGCAAAAGTTCAAATACAGTTTTTACGTCGCTCGGCAGTTCAGGCTGCTGGAGAAAATACTCGTACATGGCAATGTTGTCAGTTTCTATTTGTACGCCTGACTTCAATGCTTCGGTAAAAGTTTTCGGTGTCACGTCCAGTTCTTTGCTTTTGTCGATAGGAATATCCCAGCCACGGTCAGTAAACAGAGGCTGCAAATAGGTGATATGGCGTTCTTCGGATAGAATGATGTTAGAAAATGGACGGACTTTGCCAAAAGTATCAAGCACTGCTGCATATTGGCTATGGGCAAGATATTCGTCCTGAATCGCAAAGGTCAGCATCTCTTGCACAGTTGGCTGCGGTGTATTTACAGCACCCTTTGCGCCATAACCGGCATCAGCTGCAAAAGCAGTATTGAACATCAGAAGTATACCTAACAGAATTCCATAAATTAACTTAATCATAGTTCCTCCTTTCATTATTATTCTATAAATCAATTGTAATCTTTTTAGGAGGGAATAACAAGAATTTTCAGTTTATTTCTGAAAAGAAAAGAGCAAGTATGCTCTATAAAGAAAAGTACCGCTAAGACTAAGTCTTGGCGGTACTTTGTGCATTTTTAGAAATACTGTTATTTTGCTTCGTCTTCTTGTAATTCGCAGGTAATACCTTGTTGTGGGTGTTTTGCATTTTCAGCAATGACAGGCACACATTCGATAACGACCCATGCTGCCAGGAAAATATAAATCAAGGACAAAGCAGGAACAATAAGGTTAGTACCAACAGGCATTACGAATGCACCGTTTTTGAAAGTGTAAGAAACGAAGGTGTTGACCAAAGCCCAAACGCTCATAACGAACATGATCGCTGCAGGAATGCAGGAGTAAAGCCAAGCCTTAGGATTTTTAGAGGTTCTCTGCAGCCAGACAGTAATGCCGACCAAAGCAAGAGCTGCTAAGAGCTGGTTAGAGGAACCGAAAGTTTTCCAGAAGAGACTCCAGGCAGCAACAGGTTTGCCAGCTGGGTCTGTCAGGTTAATTGACATCAGAATAAGAGGGAAACCGCCAACCAACAAAGTGGAGCCGATACGTCCGCCCCAGCCTTTCCAGCCGGTAAGTTCCTGAATAATGAAACGACCAAGACGTGTGCAGACATCAAGGGTATCGTAAACGAAGGTTGTGAAGGCCATCAAACCAAAGGAGATGCCTAATGCTTTGCTGACGCCGATCAGTTCCATGAAGGAGCCGAGACCAGAAGCATAAATGAAGTTTGGTGATTTACTTAAGATAGGATCGCCTTTTGCGAGCATCATAACAGTCGAAAGGGCGATTAAAGCAACTACTGATTCAGCGAGCATCATGCCATATCCGACTGGTTTGGCATCGGTTTCTCTAAGTAATTGTTTGGAGGTAGTACCAGAGCTTACGAGACTGTGGAAACCAGAGCAGGCGCCACAGGCTACGGTTATAAACAAAATCGGGAACATCGGGAACCAGAAGTCATCACTGCCAAGCGGTTTGGTGAAAGCAGGGTACTTTGTTGTGAAACCGCCGAAAACGATGCCGATAAAAGCTACTATGATTGAAACATACAGGAAGTAACCACCTAAATGTCCGCGCGGTTGTAATAAGGCCCAGACCGGAACGATACCTGCGATGAAGCAGTAGGCGATAATTACAAAGTTCCAAACTTTTTGAGTGGCTTGAGGTGTAGCAAGTCCCAAAATGGATTGCAATTCAAAAGGAATATAAGGGCCGACCCAAATAGACCAAGCTACCAAAGGCAGGAAAATTGCTGTGGCCAAGCCGAGGCTGACTTTTGTATACCTGAGCACAAAGCCCATAATGATAGGAATAATCAGATAAAGGATGGAAGAAGTTGCGATAGCGCCACCGCCGACTTTTTCACCGTTTTCCAGATCAATCGTATTAACGAAAGCTGCGGTTGTGATGTCGGTGAAAGCAACGATAATCATAACAAGAGTAAAAAATATAAAGACATTAAACAGAATCCAGACTCGCATGGAAACATAGCGGCGCATAGTCTCTGCGATGCCGCAAGCCTTATTACGGACGGAAGCAACGAGCGAGCCCATGTCATGCATACCGCCGATAAAAATAGTGCCGAAAATAATCCAAAGAAACGTAGGAACCCAGCCAAAAATCAAGCCTGCTATAACTGGGCCGGTAACGGGGCCGGCGGCTGCTATGGCTGAAAAATGCTGCCCTGATAAAAATTTGGCGTCCGTTGGGTCAAAGTCTACGCCGTCTTCCATTTCAACGGCTGGGGTTTTGTTCGCATCATCGAGGTTAAATACTTTCGTGGCCAGAAACTTTCCGTACGTAAAGTAGGCTGCGATAAGGATTACCGTTCCGACGCCAACTACTAAAAGAATATTCATGATTACCTCCCCTTGCGCACAGTAGCGCTATATAAAAATCCACACACAACTATGGTAAAACGTTGTCTGAATATTGTCAACAATTCGTTCGCTGGCGGTGTGATTTTTGCATATTTTGTAGTCAATATATTACATATTTAAGAATTTGTTCACATCAAAATGCTAACATACAAGGTGATGGTTTAAAAGTGTAATTAGAGAGTGTACATTCGTTATAGCGTATGCACTCTTTTGGCAAAAAGCAGGAAAGAAAAAAAATATGGCGAAATAACAACCGTATAAGTAAAAAAATCAGGGGTGATTAAAATAAAGCAAAAAGTATTAGTGGTAGACGATGAAGATAATATTAGAATGTTGGTGAGATTTAATCTGGAAAAAGCCGGCTATGAAGTTTCGGAAGCAGGCGATGGACATAAAGCTATAGAGATGGCAGTGAATTTGATTCCTGACATCGTAATTCTTGATTTGATGCTTCCTGGTATTGACGGATTGGAAGTGTGCCGTAATCTGAAAAGGAATCCGCGGACGGCTGCCCTTCCTATTATAATGCTGACTGCGAAAAGTGATGAAATAGATCGCGTCATAGGCTTGGAATTGGGCGCTGATGATTATATGACCAAGCCATTCAGCCAGAGAGAGCTGGTTGCCAGGATTAAGGCAGTTCTAAGGCGTTCAAATGTGCTTGCCGGGAATGGTGAGGAACTTGCGTTAGGCAGATTGAGGATGAATTTCAGCCAATATGAAGCTTGGCTGGATAATGAAAAACTGGAATTGACACCGAAAGAATATGAAATGTTGAAGTTATTGGCGGAAAATGCAGGTAAAGTTTTTAGCCGTGAACAGCTTTTGGAAAAAATCTGGGGCTATGAATATTTTGGTGATACCCGCACGGTTGATGTGCATGTGAGACACTTGCGTGCTAAGTTGGAGAGGGTTCCTGAAATGGCTGAAGCTATCGAAACCGTTCGTGGTGTAGGTTACAGGTTGGCAAAATAAAAATTTAACAAAAAATTAACATTTCAGTAATATACCGATAACAATAGTTTGTTACGATTGACAGGCAACAGAAAGGGAGGAAAATATGGATCTTGAGAAAGTTATAACTGTAAAAAATCTGTGCCTGTATTATGGCGAACATCAAGCACTTAAAAATATTTCACTGGATATGTACAAAAATAAGGTGGTTGCTTTCATCGGACCGTCTGGCTGCGGCAAGTCAACTTTCTTACGTACCTTAAACCGCATGAATGACTTGATTGAAGGCGTGCGCATTACCGGCGAAGTCATCATAGAAGGTCAGGATATTTACGCGCCCGGTACAGATGTTGTCGATTTGCGCAAGCGTGTTGGCATGGTATTTCAAAGACCGAATCCCTTTCCTATGAGTATTTACGATAATATAGCTTATGGACCACGTATCCATGGTCAGAAACAAAAAGCTGTCCTGGATGAATTGGTGGAAAAGAGTTTGCGTGGCGCGGCTTTGTGGGATGAGGTGAAGGATAGGCTTCAGACTTCTGCCATGGGTTTATCAGGCGGTCAGCAGCAAAGACTTTGTATTGCGAGGCTCTTGGCTGTAGAGCCTGAGATTTTGCTGATGGATGAACCGTGTTCAGCATTGGATCCGATTTCAACAATGAAAATAGAAGAACTTCTTGTTGAACTCAAAGAAAAATATAGCATTGTCATGGTTACACACAACATGCAGCAAGCCGCCAGATCTTCAGATTATACGGCTTTCTTCCTGATGGGCGAGATGGTGGAGTGCCAGCCTACAGGAACGATGTTTACAAGACCAAGCAATCAAAAGACAGAGGATTATATTACGGGGAGGTTTGGTTGATATGGCAGATGTTCGCGGAACTTTTACAAAAGAACTGGCGTTGATACAAAATGACCTGATCACAATGGGCCAGCTCGTTACGCAAGCTTTAGCCGACGCGGTTGAAGCGCTTAAAACAAAAAACAAGGAATTGGCAGATTCGGTGATTGCCGGTGACGACAAAATAGATGAAATGCAGGTAATCATTGAAGATAAAACAGTGGAACTAATTGCTTTACAGCAGCCGATTGCCAAAGACTTGAGAATCCTTTCCACGGCTATGAAGATGACAACCGATCTCGAACGTATTGGTGATCATGCGAAAAAAATAGCTAAAATAGCGAATAGGATTGGACAGGATCCACTTATCAAGCCTTTGGTAGATATACCAATTGCCGCACAAATGGTACAGGAAATGGTCAAAAAAGTGCTGAAGTCTTATGTTGAATTAGATGTCAACGCAGCAGCTGAAGTATGTGCTGAAGATGACAAAGTTGATGAAATCTGCGACACCTGTAAACGTGACATTTTGTTTTATATGATGAAAGATCAGGCAAATATAGAGCAAGGACTGGATTTGAACAAGGTGGTGCAGAGGATAGAACGTATTGGTGACCATGCGACCAACCTTGCCGAATGGGTGATTTATCTGGTTACAGGGCAGCGTGTTCCCAAAAAATAATCTTAACAAAACCTTAACAATGCCGTAATACTGTTATAACAATCTACCCTTATAATGAAATCATCACCGGAATACAAAAATTTCAAGGGGGATGTAAAAGTGAAAAACATTTTTAAGAAAGCTACAGTAATGGCCTTAACACTGGCTGTTGGCATGAGTTTGGTTGCTGGCTGCGGCAGCGATAAGAAAGATGATAAAGCAGCAACAGCAAAGGTAGAAGGCAAAATATCCGCTTCGGGTTCAACTGCTTTACTGCCACTTTTAAAAGTTGGCCAAGAAGAATTTTATAAGAAACATGATAAAGTTACAATCAATCTATCCGGCGGCGGTTCTTTCACCGGCCAAAAGCAAGCAGCAGCTGGTTCTGTAGATATTGGCAACTCTGATGTTACTTTGGCAGCCGATTTGAAAGACAAAGGCATGGTAGAAACCAAACTGGTTGGTATTCCATTCGTGTTCATCGCTAATAAAGATGTACCTGTTGATAATCTGTCCGCTCAACAATATGTCGACATTATGACAGGCAAGATTAAAAACTGGAAAGAAGTCGGCGGCAAGGATCAACAAATAACCTTGGTGCATAGAGCAAAATCGTCCGGTTCCCGTGCAACAATTGCTGAGGTAGTTTTGAAAGGCGCTGAATTCACAGATGCTGCTGTTATTCAGGATTCCAACGGGGCTGTTAGCTCTGCTATCGCAACAACTCCAGGTGCTATCGGCTATGTTGATGCGGCTTATGTTGATGACAGCGTAAAAGCATTATCTTATGACGGTGTGAAATACTCTATTGCCGCAGTTGTTGATGGCAAGTATCCGGTATACACCTTTGGCCGTATGTTTACTAAAGGTGAACCTAAAGGTGCTGTAAAGGCCTTCATCGACTACGTAACCGGCGCTGAGTTCCAAAATGCCAATGCTGAGAAACAAGGTTTTGTGCCTATCACCAAAATGAAGAAATAAGCCAGTTTCTTTGATACACAGATAGTTCAATACTTAAAGATAAGTTTAACTAAAAAACCAGGGACATTAATGGACCTGGTTTTTTAGTAATGGGAGATAATTATGAAAAAATATGACATTGACAGGCTTCGCAATGAAAAACTGGCAAAAAGCATATTGCTTTGCAGTGCGGCTTTCCTGACTGTAATAATTATTGCCCTTATTATTTTTATGGGGCAGCAGGGGTTGCAGACATTTTTGGAGGTCAGTCCGTTCGAATTCTTTTTTACCAGTAAGTGGAATCCGGATAATGGGCAATACGGAGCACTTAGTTTTATCTTCGGCAGTTTACTTGTGACCTTTCTGTCTATCTTGGTGGGAGGGCCAATAGGCATTATGGGAGCTGTCTTTATGGCTAAACTCGCACCAAAATGGATGTGCGAGATCATGAAGCCGGCTGTGAATCTTTACATGGCAATTCCATCTGTCGTTTATGGTTTTATTGGTTTGACCGTTGTAGTGCCGGCAGTACGTGAATATTTTGGCGTGCCGGTTGGCTTCGGTATTTTCACAGCTTCTTTCATATTAGCAATCATGATTCTGCCAACGGTCATCAGCATCTCAACTGATGCTTTGCTTGCTGTCCCCAAAATACTGGAAGAGGGTTCGGTTGCCTTAGGTGCCACTTACTGGCAGACTATCTGGCATATTGTGCTGCCTGCTGCCAAACCTGGTATTGTAACGGCTATAATCCTTGGCATGGCACGCGCCATTGGTGAAACAATGGCGGTGCAGATGGTTATTGGCAATACGCCGCGTCTGGCAGACTCGCTTTTTTCACCGACCAGTACGCTGCCGAGTGAAATAGTTGTGGAAATGGGTAACACGCCTTTCGGTTCTACCTGGGGTAATGCATTATTCCTGATGGCCTTGGTACTGCTCCTGATTTCACTCATTATGATTCTCCTGGTGCGCAAGATAAGCGCTAAAAAGGCGGTGGAAGCATGAACGCAAAAACGCAGGACAAAATAGCAAAAGTTTTTTTGTGGTTCATAGGTTTTTTGCTGATTGCGAT
The DNA here is from genome assembly GCA_964439485.1 of uncultured Acidaminococcales bacterium. GTDB lineage: Bacteria > Bacillota > Negativicutes > Acidaminococcales > Acidaminococcaceae > RZYP01. Next base: position 7,702 of record CAYTOV010000016.1, read on the forward strand.
TTTGGCAGCTTTTCTAGGCTATATGCTTTACAAAGGCTTGCCGGTATTATCGCCGAAATTTATTTTTGGTATGCCGAGCGATACGGAAGCTGGCGGCGGTGTTGGCCCACAACTGTTTAATACTATCTACATTCTCTTCTTGTCCATGGCTTTTTCGATATTTATCGCACTAGGTGCCGCTATATACTTGTCTGAATATGCCAAAGATACTGCCCTGACCAGATTTATTCGTCTGAGCACTGAAAGCCTGGCTACAGTTCCTTCCATAGTATTAGGACTTTTCGGCATGATCGTGTTTGTCGACTTTTTGGGCATGGGTTTCAGTATTCTTGGTGGTGCGCTATCTCTTTCTTTACTAAATTTGCCGTTATTGGTAAGAGTAACTGAGGAAGCCTTGCAAACTGTCCCACAGACCTATAGAGAAGCAAGCCTTGCTTTAGGCGCGACGAAATGGCAGACCATACGTAAAGTAGTGTTGCCAGAAGCAATGGGTGGTATAATTACAGGTATCATGCTGGCCAGCGGCCGTGCAATAGGCGAAAGCGCTATCTTGATCTTTACAGCGGGAACTACGGTTTCCAGACATATGGCTGATTTTGATGTTTTTGCAGGTGGTGAAACATTGGCTGTGCATCTTTGGTATGTAATGGGTATAGGACTTGTGCCTGATCGTGTTGCCATCGCCAACGGTATCGGCGCATTGCTGATATTGGTAGTATTGTTTATTAACTTAATCTTTATCTTTGCGCAAAGAAAACTAAAATCTGTTTAGGCAGGCCGTAGCTGAAGCAAACGACCAAGCAATAAAACGGATAAAAAGCGAGGAAGAATATGGTCCGCAATCGTGTTGTTTTGCTCCTGCAAGGGTTGTTCTTGTGCGGTTTTTTGACAATTGGAGCTTATATTTTAAGTATATTTCAGGATTATAGTACGCAGACTTTCAGGGAGAACTGTGTATTGCAACTGAATTATGCCGCTAAGCTGCTTAGTGAAAGACTGCCGGAAAATGCTACTAAACAACAAGTGGAAGCGGAAACAGCAAAAATTGCCGAAGAATTAAAGCTGAAATTAGCAATTGTAGATGCCACGGACGTAGATTTAAGTGAGGCGACAAGAGCTTATATATATGGCCAAGGTTTGGCTATTCGGACCGATACCGCTAATCAGGAAAGAACCTTGTATGCCAGCAAGTCGATAGGATATGACAGGTTGGTATTGCACTCTTCTTTCTCAATGAAGGCGGTTACCGCAGAATACGACAAAATGCGTTTTGCGATTTTGGCAGGCCTTTTATTGTCGATGCTGATAGTAACAGGTTTGGCGAAGTATCTTGCCAAAAAGATTGCCCAACCAGTGGAAGAAATAGCTGGAGCAGCAGAAAAAATGGCCCAGGGTGATTTATCAATACGTCTGCAGCGCAATGTTGCAGGCGAATTTGCTGTTTTATCACATGCCTTGAATACGCTGGCGGACAAATTGACGGAAAAAGCGGATGAGATTTTCCGTGAGAAAAAGAAATTGGAATTAATAATGAAAAATACCGATAATTCGGTTATTACCATTAATAAGAATGGTTTTATCATTGAATGCAATGACCAGTTCAGACACTTGTTCGGAGAAGATGCTGCGGGGCGGCATTATCTGCAGGTCATTAACAACGTCGCACTGGAAGAGCTTTTGGCAACCTGTCTGAAAACTGATGCTCCTGTCAGCAGTAATCTCAGCGTTAATTCTCCGCATGGCAAGAGATCCTTTCAAGTATTTGGAGCACCATTAAGAGCTGTTTATAGTGATGTTCCGAGCAGTGCCATGTTCGTTTTTCATGACATAACGGCATTGCAGGCGGTATACGAAAAGCAGTCGGAATTCGTTTCCAACGCTTCGCATGAGCTTGCAACTCCTTTGACAACGATCAAGGGCTTTGCTGAAGTTTTATTAACTGAAGAGTCTCCTATGGATATAGAGATACGCAAAAAGTTTTTAAATATTATCTTGCAGGAAAGTGAGCGGATGCAGGCACTGCTGCATGATCTTTTGCAGCTGGCGAAACTCGATTCCGAAGAATACCGCAAGGGTATTAACCTTGAAAGTTTTGTGCCGACAGATATTCTGAACAAAGTTCGGGAAGAGCTTTTGCCCAGAGCGCAGGAGAAAAACCTCACGCTTGAAGTTATGTTTGAAGAGGAACCGGTGGCTATTGTTGCCAATCGTGATTGGCTGAAGCAAATTTTGGTTAACCTGCTGGAAAATGCCTTGAAATATACGCCCGAGGCAGGCCGCATAAGTGTTCGTTACGAAAATAACAACAAATTTGCCATCTTTACCGTGCATAATACGGGTGAAGGAATAACAGCGCAGGATGCTTCAAGAATATTTGACAGGTTTTATCGCATAGATAAAGCCCGCACGCGCCAGGTGGGCGGTACGGGCCTTGGTTTATCGATTGTGAAGTTTATTGTTGAAATGTTCGGCGGTGAAATTTCGGTGAACAGTAAGCCGGGTGAAGGAGTTGCCTTCGTATTTACTGTTCCGCGCGACCTGGGCGGTGCTACTACTCCAAAGCCATTATCTTAATAACACCCTCGAGATCGAAAACTTTATTATCCAGTAAGGATTTGATGCGAAGAGTAAGCAAAGTATGCTGAGCAAGGTTAAGAGCCTTCAGCAAAGCTGCTTTGATTTCCGGAGAAATATGCTCAATACCCCAGGCATCAAGAACATCAAGCGCACAAGAACGCGGCCAGTCATAGAGGGAAGTTAAAGCAAGTATCAGCAAGTCTTCGCCAGTACCAGGTCTGGTTTCCAGGGCCTTAATAATTGGCGGCAGGGCATGCTCGTCTTCTTTATAAATATCAAGATGCTGGCGCGCAAAGTCTAGAATTTTTTCAAAACGTTCATTATCGTCGGTAGCCAATAGATATTCATAAAGTTTGGTTGCCATAGGGTCTTTATATAGTAATTCAGCGAGCACATCCCAAATATTAATATTCAGAGCATAAGCAAAGTCTGCAGCGAGGAAGTTAATGCTGCCGTCGGGATTAAGGAGTTTATCTTTAATTTCCGGCAGCCAATCCTTACTGTAGATTATTTTTTCGGCCATACTGATCAAAAGGTGGCATTTGTTGGCATCCAAAGTTTCCCAACGGTTTTCATCTGCCAGCCTTTGCAGATTGTTGGAGAGATTAATAATGCCTACCAGGTTTTCTATGGAGTCAGCATGTTTTTCTGCGTGCTTCAGGATTTCCTTCAGCAGACCGTAGGTATTGATCATAGCGAGATCTGTCAGGCTATCGTTTTCTGCATCAATGTCCAACAGGTATTCCATGTAGTTATTCAAAGAATTCAGGGTGCCTTGATATAATTCTTCATCAATTTCTGCTTTTTGCAAGACCGTCAGCATATTGCCATCCTTGATGCAGCGCAAGGCAATTGCCGGATAATGTACATCGATTTCGCTGCCATGCCTGAGAAGCCAGTCTCTTTTGTCCGGAGTGTCATAGTCGGCAGCTTCCATCGCATGCACGCGGCCCCAACCATAGGTTGTCTGGGCAATATCCCACAAATCAAGTTCTTCTTCAATGCCGCTCAGATGGAAGGCAAAAATTACGAAATAGGTAAATTCATCGCAGCGCGCCAGGGTACGGAGGTCATCTTTGAGTGTAGCATGGTCACCTTTGGCCAGCTCATCAATATCGAAAAGGCCGCAAAGGACAATGGCGAATTTGACAGCTTCTCTGCTGGGTGCTTCATAAAGCCATTCCAAAGCAAGTTCCATAAAGGTATCGGGAATATTTTCTTCGCTTTCCAGTTTGGCGGCGAGACTTTCACAGTAGGAAACACACTGGGTGAAGGCAACTAGCTGATACAGGTTATCACGCTTTTTCTCATTAGGGAGTTGCAGATAATCTTTGATTGCTTTGTAAACGACCTCCATAATTTTTTTGTCATCCTCATCTGTGGACATGATGACAAAAGCATCGCCGGCACCCAACTCAAGGCCGATTGACGGATTTATAAAGGAATATTCACCACGCGGCAGGTTATCACCGGTGAAGAAGCCTTCCTCATCTATATGTTTTTTTATGTATTGAAATATGCTGTTATCCCTTTGCCAGGGATGAGTTTTTATTTTCATGGCAGATCCTTTCCTAAGTGGTTTGCTTAACTATTATAACATAAATAACAAGAATTCCAGCGGTGAAATCTTTGTGGCAATAGCGCATCCAGCTCTGCCCAGGGTGCTATTAACACAATTAAAAAGGGACATTTATACTAGAAATAGTATAAATGTCACTTTAATTTTTTGATGATAGTGCAGATTATTTCATAGCAACCTGTGTGTTGATATCAATTTCCAGCAGGCAGTCGCCACTTTCGATTCTGCTGGCAGGTCCAACATTTACTTGGGCAACAATGCCGCTGAGAGGAGAGACTATTGTAGTTTCCATCTTCATGGCTTCAGTTACTACGAGAGGGTCGCCTTTCGCTACGCGCTGACCTTTGTCCACAAAGACTTTGACAACGGAGCCGGAAAGTGTTGCGGCGATTTCACCCGGATTGTTTTTGTCGGCTTTTTTGCGAGAGATGCCGGTTGCTTTGACATTCTTGTCTTTCAAGTCGATTTCGCGCGGTAAGCCGTTTAATTCAAAGCTTACAGTACGGATGCCGTCATCATTAGCAGCACCGACATGGATAAGGCGAATTACGAGAATTTTACCTGGCTCAATCTCGACGTTTACTTCTTCACCAGGAGTTAAACCGAAGAAGAAGGTAGGGGTATCGAGAACTGAAACATCACCGTACTGATCAATGAATTTAACCCAGTCAGTAAATACTTTAGGATATAGGCAATAGGAACTTACAGCTTCCTCCTTCGTTGGAGCACCCATCGTTTCGAGCTCGTCTTTGACTTTGCCGAAATCGACTGGAGCCAAAGTATCACCAGGGCGGCCCAGTACAGGAGTCTTGCCTTTTAAGATAATTTTTTGCAGCGTTTCCGGGAAGTTTTGGTAAGGTACGCCGATTTTGCCTTCAAAGAACTCTATTACAGAATTTGGGAAGCTCAAGGTGTCGCCTTTCTCATAAATATCTTCTTCGGTGAGATTATTTTGCACCATGAAGAGTGCCATATCACCGACGATTTTGGAAGAAGGTGTTACTTTTATGAGATCACCGAACATCATGCTGACAGTATGATACATGTTCTTAATTTCTTCCCAGCGTTCCAAAAGACCAAGCGCTGCGGATTGTTGTTTCAGGTTAGTATATTGTCCGCCTGGCATTTCGTGTACATAGACTTCCGGATTTGGGAATAATTCGGTCTGGTCTGCTGCTTTGTAGTAAGGACGGACAGTTTCCCAATAGCGGGAAAGCTCATTCATAGCGTCTATATCGAGTTTAGGCTGGCGTGGATTGCCGGTAAGTGCATAGTAAAGGCTGTTGCCGCTCGGCTGGGAAGTGCCGCTGGACATGGATGAGAGTGCGGTATCAACGATATCGACACCGGCATCAATGGCTCTGCCGCAGGTATAAATAGCATTGCCGGAGCCTTCATGCGTATGCAGGTGAATAGGCAGGTCGACAGCATCTTTCAAAGCGGAAACCAGCTGGTAGGCTGCTTCTGGTTTCAGAAGGCCTGCCATGTCTTTAATGGCAATAATGTTGGCGCCGGCTTTTTCCAGTTCTTTGGCCATAGTCACATAGTAATTTAAATTGTACTTGTCGCGGCTTGGATCGAGGATATCGCCAGTGTAGCAAAGAGCAGCTTCAGCTACTTTGTTGCAGTTGCGTACCGTCTCAATAGAAAGAAGCATATTGTCCAGGCTGTTCAAACTGTCGAAGATGCGGAAAACATCTATGCCGTTTTTAGCAGCGAGACGGATAAATTCTTTGACCACATTATCCGGATAGCTGGTGTAGCCGACAGCATTGGCGCCGCGCAGCAACATCTGGAACAAGATGTTAGGAACTTTTTCACGGAATTGGACCAGGCGATCCCAAGGACTTTCATACAGGAATCTGTAGGCAACGTCAAAAGTTGCTCCACCCCAGCACTCAAAGGAGAACAAGTTAGGCAATTTAGCCGCGGTTGGCTCAATTACTCTCAGCATATCGGCTGTACGCAGACGGGTAGCAAAGAGTGATTGATGCGCGTCACGGAAGGTAGTGTCAGTGAAGAGCACTTCTTTTTGCTCCTGCAGCCATTTAGCCAAACCTTCCGGTCCCTTGCTGTCCAATATTTGTTTAGTACCGTTTGGCATTTCACCCTTAACATATTTTGGCATATTCAAAGGGCCAAAGTCAGGTTTAGGCTGAACACCGACATTAGCGTAGCCATTGACGGTTGTTTCGGCAATATAAGCCAGCAACTTAGTGCCGCGATCCAAAGGTTTTTGGAAGACGAATAAATCATTATTTTCATCAACGAAGTTCGTATCGTAAGAACCTTCAACGAATTGCGGATGCGTGAGCACGTTTTCCAGGAACTGGATATTGGTTTTGACGCCACGGATACGGAATTCTTTCAAGCAGCGCAGCATCTTGGAAATAACGATCTTGTGCGTTAAACCCCAGGTCGTTGCTTTAACAAGGAGGGAGTCATAATAAGGCGTAATGACAGAACCGGTGAAGGCGTTGCCACCATCAAGACGAATGCCAAAACCACCGCCGGAACGATAAGCAATCAACTTACCGGTATCTGGCATAAAGTTATTGGCTGGGTCTTCAGTTGTAATACGGCATTGGATAGAATGACCATGGCAATAAATCTTATCTTGTTCCGGAATGCCGATTTCCTCACTATGGATAGAATAGCCTTCGGCAATCTTGATTTGTGTCTGGACGATATCGATACCGGTAATCATTTCGGTAACGGTATGCTCAACTTGAATACGGGGATTAACTTCTATGAAATAAAACTTATTGTCAGGGGTAGCAAGAAATTCTACGGTACCTGCGCTGACATATTTAACATTTTTCATTAACTTAACTGCTGCATCGCAAATTTCTTTGCGGAAGGCAGGATCAAGTGAGAAAGCTGGTGCAATTTCAACTAGTTTTTGGTGACGTCTCTGGATAGAACAATCTCTTTCGTAAAGATGCACGATGTTGCCTTGCGTGTCACCAATAATCTGCACTTCGATATGTTTTGGATTTTGCAGATATTTTTCCAGATAAATTTCATCGCTGCCGAAAGCTTTCATGGCTTCGGATTTAGCGCGGTTGTACGCATCTTCCAGTTCGGAATAATTGCTGACCATACGCATACCACGGCCGCCGCCACCGTTGACAGCTTTAATCATGATTGGGTAGCCATGTTTTTCAACAAAGGCTTTTACTTCGTCAAGGCTGTTAACAGTACCGTTGCTGCCAGGAATCATAGGAATGCCAGCTAATTCAGCCTGTTTACGCGCATTTATTTTATCACCGAACATAACAAGATGTTCAAGGTCAGGACCGATGAAAATAAGCCCTTCCTCAGCGCAGCGTTTAGCCAATTGGCTGTTTTCCGAAAGGAAACCATAACCTGGGTGAATGGCATCGACGTCGTGTTCGCGGGCAATTCTCATAATGTCTTCAATGTCCAGGTAGGCTTCAACAGGACCTTTGCCAGCACCGACAATATAAGCTTCGTCAGCTTTATTGCGATGCAGTGAGAGCATATCTTCTTTTGAATAGATTGCTACTGTGCGAATGCCAAGTTCGTTGCAGGCACGGAATATGCGAATGGCAATTTCGCCACGATTGGCAACCAAAACAGTTTTAATTTTTTTCATTGTTATACCTCCTATGGCCTAACTTAATATATTGTATAAAATTAGCACTTGGTTTACAAGGGCAGAATAACATGTATACAAAATTCATGAAATGAAAGAAAAAATAAAATAAGTGTAAAGAAAAGCCAACTTACTTTACAAAGCAAGTTGGCTTTAATGTTTCAAAAAATATGCATACCAAAGGCTACCATGGCAAGGCCGCCCATAATACTTAAAGCAAGGTACAAAAAACCACTAAGAGTTTGCTGCGCCAGAAGCTCAAAAGCTTCCAGACTGAAGGTGGAAAAAGTTGAAAAGCCACCCAAACAGCCGGTAATAATAAATAACTTCCAATATAAAGGCATTTCCGGATGACGCAGGCAGAAAGACACCATCATACCGATAAACAAGCAAGCAAACAAATTGATGGTCAAAGTACCATAAGGAAAAGCAGTACCAAGTTTATCGTGTATAAGAAGGGACAGAAAATAACGGCAAAGAGAACCTATCGCCCCACCTAAGGCGATGGCAAGAACATCAGCGGCAATCATTGATTCACCTGTGCCTTTATGCTGTCAAAAGTTTCAGGACTTATAATATGTTCAATGCGACAAGCATCTCTATCGGCGATTTCATGAGAAACACCAAGAACTTTTTCCAGAAAGGCAGTTATAACAAGATGTCTCTCCAAAACACTCTGCGCTTTTGACATACCAAGCTCAGTCAGCACTATATTACCGTCAGCTTCCATTAAAATAAGATTTTCACGTCTCAAAATGGACATGGCGCGGCTGATGCTGGCTTTGGAAAAGTTTAGCTCAGCAGCAACATCAATGGAACGGACATAGCCTTTTCTTTTTTGCAGCAAGAGGATAGTTTCGAGATAGTTTTCGCCGGATTCCTGGATGATCATACTAAAGCCCCCGTTTTGAGAAAAATATGACTTTATTTCCATCTATTTTAACATAATGGAAGAGAATAGTACAATTAGGAACATAATTAACAAAGACGCTATAAATTATGCAAAAAAAGTAAGGGCTAAAGAAGTGACGGGCCTGCTGCACATCAGCGACCGACTGCTTGCAGACGAATTGTCGCGTGTGGAAGCGGCCAGAGGAACTCTTTAACCCTTACACAATATAGAGTTTTGAGACACAATCGCTTGTGAGTTTGAATTTTTTGTGAAAACAGAAAAAAGCCTTGACATATACAGTTAATGCTAGTAAATTAACAACATGAATTAGCCGAGGCTAACCAAAGAAAGAAGGGGAATTATGTTAAATACTGCTATGACCTATGAAAAGGATTTTTCGTTGCGGGGAATGATTCCTGCATCTATGTTGGAAGCCGGCCGCCCTATGAAAATTGTCCGTATCCAGGGCCGCGATAAAACAAGAAGTTTTTTAGCGGGTTTAGGTTTCACGGAGGGAAGTGAAGTTACGGTTGTTTCAGAGCTGGCAGGCAACGTAATTTTTAAAATTAAAGATGCTCGCGTTGCTTTAGGACATGAAATGGCCAGTCGTATTTTGGTGGGATAAAGGAGATAATTATGAAAACATTAAAGGAAGTTAATACCGGGGAAACAGTTATTGTGAGCAAAATTAATGTAACTGGCAGCGTTAAGAGACGTATCATGGATATGGGTATTACTAAAGGTGTTTCGGTTACAGTACGCAAAGTTGCTCCGTTAGGTGACCCTATCGAACTCAACGTCAGAAACTATGCTGTTTCTTTAAGGAAGGCTGACGCGGAGAATATTTTTGTTGAATAACAGGGTGAAATCTGTTTTTTTTAATGTATAGTTAGCGTATGCTAACAAGAGGAGGCAAAAATGAGCAAGACTTTAGCTCTGGTTGGTAATCCTAACTGTGGGAAGACAACCTTGTTTAATGAATTGACTGGAAGCAGCCAGTATGTAGGTAATTGGCCAGGCGTAACTGTTGAAAAGAAAGCTGGCAAACTTAAAGGCCATAGTGATATTGAGGTTATGGACTTACCGGGTGTGTATTCCTTATCACCATATACCTTGGAAGAAGTGATCACCCGCGACTATTTACTGGAAGAAAGGCCTTCCGTGATTGTCAATATTGTTGATGCTTCCAATCTGGAACGCAACTTGTATTTAACAACGCAAATTCTGGAGTTAGGCATTCCTGTGGTAGTGGCTTTGAACATGATGGATATCATAAGAAAGAACGGCGACGAAATAAATATCGCTAATCTTGCAGGTGAGTTGGGCTGTCCTGTTTATCCAATCGAAGCGGCGAATGGCGTCGGGCTCGCAGAAATGCTGAAGGAAGCTATAAGCCTTGCTGAAATGAAAATTAAAACTTATTCTTTGCCTCTCTTCAAAGGAAATCTGAATAAAACGCTTAAGGAAATAGAGAGCCTTTTTGATGATGAAATCCCAGAGCATCTCAGAGGGTGGTTTGCCATCAAGATTTTCGAACGTGATGAAAAAGTTTTGGCCAAACACAAGATGTTCCATAACATGAAAGTGAAAACTGAGCAAATAATTACGCAATACGAAGACGAGGTTGATGACGATGCTGAGAGCATCATTACTAACGCTCGTTATGAATACATCAGCTCAATTATTCACCGCTGCATTACGAAGAAACGCCAGTCTCATGAATTGAGTACTTCCGATAAGATCGACAGAATACTTACCAACAGGATATTAGCTCTGCCGATTTTCTTTTTGATCATGTGGTTTGTTTATTATGTTTCTATTCAGACATTGGGCGACATGAGTACAGGTTTTATGGAAGATACCTTTGCAGCAATCAGCGATGGCTTGGGTGGTATGATGGAAGATGCAGGGGTCTCAGCAACACTGCAAAGTCTTGTTCTTGATGGTATTGTTGGTGGCGTTGGCGCTGTGCTTGGTTTTGTACCGCAAATCATGATTCTCTTCTTTTTCCTTTCCTTCTTAGAAGATTGTGGTTACATGGCGCGTGTAGCGTTTATTATGGATAGAATTTTCCGCCGTTTCGGACTTTCCGGCAAATCTTTCATCCCGATGCTGATTGGCAGCGGTTGTTCAGTGCCTGGCATCATGGCCAGCCGCACAATTGAGAATGAGCAAGACAGAAAAATGACGATTATGCTGACACCTTTTATTCCTTGCAGTGCCAAAATGCCGGTATTCGTTCTTTTTGCTGCAGCACTCTTCCCTGAACAATCCTGGGTAGGGCCTTCCATGTACTTCTGGGGTATAGCCATGGTTATTTTCTCAGGCATTTTGCTAAAGCAAACCTCCACTTTCGGCGGCAAACCAGCGCCTTTTGTCATGGAACTGCCGCAATATCATATGCCAACAATGAAGGGTGTTATGATCCACATGTGGGAAAGAGCGCGCTCCTTTATTGTTAAAGCTGGTACGGTAATATTTATCGCGTC
>CAYTOV010000017.1:0-18711 GCA_964439485.1 uncultured Acidaminococcales bacterium
TGTTATCAGGATTTAATAAAAAGATTGCTAAAGAGTTAACATCTCTTAACGTTGAGGATAATGCAAGTTTAGAAAAAACTCTTGCTTATTTCAAGGAGGTTCGCTAAAATGCAGATAGAAGGCAAGGTGGCATTTGTTACGGGTGCTTCCCGTGGAATTGGTCGTGCCATTGCATTGACCCTAGCTGAGGCTGGCGCTGATGTTGCTGTTAATTATGCAGGGAATGCAGCAGCAGCAGAAGAGGTGGCAGCTGAGATTCGTAAAATGGGTCGCAGAGCTTTAATATTACAAGGTGATGTATCTCAAACTGAGGCAGCTGCTTCAATGCTTGATGCTGTTGTTGCTGAATTTGGACGTTGTGATATTCTGGTTAATAATGCAGGTATTACTCGTGATGGGCTCTTAATGCGCATGAAAGAAGAAGATTGGGATGCAGTTCTGAATACCAACCTGAAAGGTGTATTCAACTGTACCAAAGCTGCTTTAAAATACATGATGAAGCAAAGATCAGGCAAAATCGTTAATATTGCTTCGGTTGTCGGAATTATGGGAAATGCCGGACAGGCAAACTATGCTGCTGCTAAAGCTGGCTGCATTGGTTTTACTAAGTCTGTGGCAAAAGAAGTTGCTTCAAGGGGAATTACAGTAAACGCTGTTGCTCCTGGTCTTATTGCAACAGATATGACTAGTGTTTTACCAGATAAAGTAATCGAAGAGATGGCAGCTGGAATCCCGCTTAAACGTGCTGGTCAACCTGTAGATGTTGCCAAGGCAGTATTATTCCTTGTTTCAGATGATGCTGCTTATATAACCGGCCAGACATTGAATGTTGATGGTGGTATGGTAATGTAATTTAAAAATTATGATGCTTTTCCTTTGGAAGGAGGTGAATTGAATGACTACTTTCGAAAAAGTAAGAGATATTACTGTTGAGCAATTGAGTGTTGATGCTGACGAAGTTAAGATGGAATCAACTTTTATTGATGATTTGGGTGCAGATTCTTTGGATATCGTTGAATTAATCATGGCATTTGAAGAAGAATTTAACGTTGAAATTCCTGACGAAGTTGCAGAAAAAATCCGCACTGTTAAAGATGCGGTTGAATTGTTGGACAAATAGAAATAAGATTAATGCTTTTTAAGGAAATCCCTTACGGGATTTCCTTAAAAAAGTTATCCTGAAATGGGGGATATTTGTTGAAATTACCAGTGCTCAAAATCGGTAATTTAGTTGCCGAAGTACCTATTGTACAAGGTGGAATGGCGATAAGACTTTCTACGGCTCGGCTAGCAGCTGCAGTTGCATCTGAAGGCGGCATAGGCTTGATTGCTGCGTCCGGTATGAAATTTGATGAGTTGCGGAAAGAAATAAGACTAGCTAGAGAGTTGACTGGCGGTAAAGGAATCATTGGCATAAATGCTATGGTTGCTGCCCGTGAATTCTTAGGCTTGATTACGACTGCTGCTGAAGAGAAAGTAGATTTAATTGTAGCCGGCGCCGGTTTTTCAAGAGATATGTTTGCGGTAGGACGTAAATATGGCGTTGCCATCGTACCTATCGTTTCCTCAGTAAAGCTTGCCAAAATAGCCGAGCAACTTGGGGCTTCAGCTATAGTAGCTGAAGGAACAGAAGCCGGTGGGCATTTAGGAACACAGCAATCGATAAAAGAGATACTTCCTGAGATTGTTAAAGCGGTGCAAATACCGGTTATCGCAGCTGGTGGCGCCGTCACAGGCCAGGATGTTGCAGAATTGCTGAAACTTGGCGCCAGTGGTGTACAGATGGGCAGCCGTTTTGCCGCAAGTGAAGAATCAAACGGGGCAGATGAATTGAAACAATTTTATCTGAAAATGACTAAGGATGATGTTGTTCAAATCGATAGTCCTGTTGGATATAAAGGCCGTGCTATAAGGAATCCTTTTGCACAATTGTCTTTGGAAGGTAATGCGCCGAAGCCGACAGAGTGTGATTCTTGCCTTAAGCATTGTAGTAGGTCTTTTTGTATTATTCGCGCATTGACGAGAGCGCAGCAAGGTGATGTTGAAACAGGCCTTGTTTTTACCGGTGCAAACATGTGGAAAATTAAAGAGATTTTACCAGTAAAAGAAATTTTCAGAAGACTTAAAGAAGAAATAGACAAAATATAACCTTGAGGTGATTAATTTTGAAAAGAAGAGTTGTAATAACTGGTGTTGGCCCTGTAACACCTATCGGTACAGGTAAAGAGACATTTTGGAATAATTTAATAGCTGGCAAATCCGGTGTTGGTATTATTACCAGATTTGACCCTACAGATTTTGATGTAAAAATTGCTGGTGAAGTTAAAAATTTTGAATATGCTGACTACATGGACAAAAAAGAAGGCAAACGTATGGACCGCGTTACTCATTTTGCTGTTGCCGCAGCAAAACTAGCGGTAGAAGACGCTAAGCTTGATCTTGAAAAAATCAATCAAGTGCGTGCAGGCGTTTGCGTAGGCAGTGGTATTGGTGGTATTGAGACTTTTGTTGAACAAACAACAAAATTTGTAGAAAAGGGCCCAAGCAAGATCAGTCCTTTCTTTATTCCTATGGAAATTCCGAATATGCCTGCTGGACAGATTTCTATAGCTTTGGGATTTAAGGGGCCAAACACAGCAATAGTAACGGCATGTGCAACTGGTACCAACTGTATAGGTGATGCTTTCCGCACTATCCAATATGGTGACGCTGACATTATGATTGCCGGTGGTACAGAAGCTGCTATTTCTCCTGTTGCTGTAGCTGGTTTTGCCAATATGAAGGCTCTTTCTACCAACAATGAGCATCCTGAAAAGGCATCTTGCCCATTTGATAAAAAACGTGAAGGTTTTGTTATGGGTGAAGGCGCTGGTGTTGTTGTTCTTGAAGAATTAGAACATGCAAAAGCACGTGGTGCCCATATTTATGCAGAAATTTGCGGTTATGGCATGACAGCAGATGCTTATCATATTACAGCTCCAGATCCGAGTGGTGAAATGCCGGCTGCATGTATGCAAGCTGCGGTAGATGATGCCAGTGTAAAACCTGAAGAGGTTGATTACATTAATGCACATGGTACTTCAACGCATAGAAATGACTTAAATGAAACGCTAGCTGCTAAAAAAGTTTTTGGTGAACACGCTTATAAAATGACAATCAGTTCAAATAAATCTATGTTAGGTCACCTTTTAGGTGCTGCTGGCGGTGTAGAAGCTATTGCTACGGTTCTAACCATTGAAAATGGAGTAATTCCACCGACTATTAACTATGAAGATCCTGATTTAGAAGAAGGTTTGGATCTTGACTATGTTCCGAATGTAGCTCGTAATGCTGAGGTAAATGTTGCAATTTCCAACAGTTTCGGCTTTGGTGGACATAACGCGACAATTTTGTTTAAAAAATATAAAGATTAATTTAGATTAGAGTGATAAAAGGATGAATAAAGAGCGAAAAGAAGATTTACAGGATTTATGTCGGTCACTAAAGATCGAAATGAACGATTTGTATCTGCTGAACACCGCTCTGACTCATACCTCTTACGCCCATGAATCGAAACTGTTTCCCAAACCTACACATAGTGAACGCATTGAGTTCCTGGGTGATTCTGTCTTGGGTCTTGTAGTCAGTACATATATGTATAAAAGGTTTCCCAAAATGGATGAAGGCGAACTAACCAAGCTTAGGGCCTATCTTGTTTGTGAAACTTCCTTGTCTAAATATGCAAGACAAATTGGTTTGGGAAAATATATTTTACTGGGAAGAGGCGAGCTTCTTTCCGGTGGGCGTGATCGCAATTCCATTCTGGCTGATGCATTTGAATCAGTTGTCGGAGCATACTATTTGGACCAAGGACTGGAAAGAGTTCAGAAATATCTTCTGGATATGATGAAAGAAGAGCTTGAAATGACAGCAAAGCATGGACTTTGCCGGGATTTCAAGACAAGACTGCAGGAAATGGTTCAAAAGGATGGGGTTGTCGAAATAGTATATCAATTGGTAGGCGCTAAGGGGCCTGATCATGATAAAGTTTTCGATACGACTGTTTTGATTAATGGGGTAGTAACAGGGGAAGGCAGCGGTAAATCAAAAAAAGAAGCCGAACAAAATGCGGCTAAGCAAGCTCTTTTAAAATTAGGCGAAAATCTTTAATAGTACTTAAGACAGTTGGCGGACCAACTGTCTTTCTTTGTATATCAAAGGGGGATGCATATGGGAAGGATTATACCAGTTTTTATTCCGCATGCTGGTTGCCCACACCAATGTATTTTTTGTAATCAGAAAAAAATAAGCGGTCAATCCGAAGCTTCTTTATTAAATGCTGAGAAACAAATTAACAGATATTTGCAATGGATAAAACCTTCAAGTGAAAACGAAATTGCATTTTATGGGGGATCATTTACTGGTCTTCCATTAGAATTGCAAAAAGGTCTGTTGACATTATCCGACAAATTTATAGAACTCGGTGTTATTGGCTCGGTGAGACTATCAACAAGGCCTGATTATATTGATGACGACATAGTTGATCTATTAAAACAGCATCATGTTACCTTGGTTGAGCTAGGTGTGCAGTCACTTGACAATAATGTGCTGCAAATAGCAGAAAGAGGTCATTCAGCTGCCGATGTAGAAAAAGCCGTGACCTGCCTGAAAGCAAAAAATGTGAGTGTGGGTATCCAGCTCATGGTCGGACTTCCAAAGCAAGATTGGCTAAGCTTGGCAGATACTGTAAAAAAGGTTGTACGTCTGAAACCCGAGATAGCAAGGATATACCCACTTTTGGTAATTAAAGATACTCCTTTAGAAAAAATGTACAAAGATAGGGCGTTTTCTCCATTAAGTCTGCCAGCAGCAGTGGCGCAAGCTTCCTACGTTTATGAGCACCTTACCAGTAATGGAATCGAAGTAATTCGCATTGGGCTGCAGGCGGACGAAGAACTATGCAAGGAAGATAATATCATAGCAGGGCCATTTCATCCGTCTTTCGGCGAAATGGTCAAGTCTTTTCAATATCGATGCTGGGTTGCAGAGCAGCTGGAAGAACTTGATGGAAACATTTCTGGCATTTTAATTGCTCATAATTCTAAAATAACATCTCAATTGAAGGGCATAAAAAAATGCAATGAAAAGTTTTGGCAAAGAATAATAGATAAACAAGATATTACTCTGTTGGCTGACGATTCTTTGCAAGAAGCAGTAATCAAGCTTAACATGTCTGCCGAATAGTCAGGCGAGTTGTTTAATTCGTTTTCACATGTTAAAATCAAATACATAGAAATGATTAGGTCGGTGGTATTGTGCGCTTAAAGGCATTCGAAACATATGGATTTAAGTCATTTGCAGAGAGAACGGAAATTAATTTTGAAGAAGGCATTACAGCTATTGTCGGTCCTAACGGAAGCGGCAAGAGCAATATTTCTGACGCTATTCGCTGGGTTCTTGGCGAACAAAGTGCAAAGTATTTGCGCGGCAGCAAAATGGAGGATGTCATTTTTGCCGGAACAAGTAAACGACGAGCTTTGGGAATGGCGGAAGTAAATCTTGTTTTTGACAATAGTGATCACAAGATAGCAGCTGACTTTGATGAAATAAACATTTGCAGAAGAGTTTTTCGCAGTGGTGATAGCGAATATTATATCAATAAAAAGCCTTGTCGCTTGAAAGACATTGTTGATATCTTTTCTGATACGGGTTTGGGCAGAGGATCAATGTCAATAATTGGTCAGAACCGTATCGATGAAATCTTAAATAGCCGACCTGAGGAGAGACGTGCCTTATTCGAAGAAGCAGCTGGGATTGCCAAATACCGTCTGCGCAAAAAAGAGGCAACTCATCGACTTGAGGAAACAGCTAATAATATTACCAGAATTTATGATATTAAGTCTGAGATAGAAGGTCGTATTGAACCTTTAAAGCTAAGTGCGGAAAAAACGCAAAAGTATTTAAAGATGAGTGATGAATTGCGCTCTTGCCGTGTTACACAAGTTGTTCACAAGCTTCAAAATATTGAAGAAATCAATGAAAAATTAGCTGCAAAAATAGCTGAATTGAATAAAAAAAATGAAGAAATCAGAGTCGAAGTAAATTTAAAAGAAAATAATGGCCTGATTCTTAAAACGGAATTAGATAAAATTAACGAAGAATTTACTGAACTGCAAAATACCATTGCAGAAAGAGAAACGCTTTTAGAAAAACTGCATGGGCAGGAGGCAGTACTAAGCGAGCGCATCCTGCAAAGCCAGAAGTCGCAGGAAAGGCTGCAAGCACAAAGAGAACGCCTTGTCCAGCAACTTGGCGAAATTGAAAGTAATTTAAAAACTATTGTCGACAAATATGATGCACTTGAGACGGAGCAGCAAGCGGCTCAAAGTGCTGTTAATAAGTATGCCGCGGAGCAGGCAAATAAAGAAAATTTAATAACTGAAACTGAAACCAAAATTGCAAATTACAAATCCACGGCTTTTGAAAGTATGCAGCAGATAGTTGATTTGCGCAATGAAATACGTTCTTTGGAAAATGAGCAGGAAAACCGGCAGCGTAAAAGAGAACAATTAAAGAAAACACTGGCTGATTTGGAAGAATCTTATAATTCGCTTTCTGAGCGGCATGAAAATATTATTAACGAGCAGCAGAGTATCACGAACAGCATCGACCTTGTACAAGAACAAATGTCGAAATTAGTTGCTAAAAATGCTGATGATCAAAAAGGACTTGGGGAAGTAGTAAGAAAGCGCAATTCTTTGAATGAAGCATTATCGTCTTTGCAGACAAGGGTAGACTTATTGGAAAATATGCAAAGGGTGTATGATGGTTTTGGCCGCAGCGTAAAAACACTTTTGTCAGCTGAAAGTCCCTGGCGTAATGGCATTATAGGTGTTGTAGCAGAATTATTTCAGGTTCAGGCTCCTTATGTTACAGCTATAGAAACAGCGCTTGGCGGTTCTGTACAGAATTTGGTGACGAAAGACGTTGTTACGGCTAAACAGGCAATAGAATTTTTGAAAAAGACAAAAGACGGACGTGCAACTTTTCTGCCACTGGACACGATCAGGCCTACACTTTTACGTAGCGATGAAGCGGCTTTGGTTAAGCTGCCCGGCATTATTGGCATCGCTTCTGAGCTTGTACAATGTGATGAAAATTTATTGCCGGTTGCCAAATTTTTGCTCGGTAGAGTGCTTGTCGCCCAGAATATGGATGCAGCAATAAAGGCAGCAAAGGCCAATAATTACCGCTTGCGAATCGTTACACTTGAAGGTGAACTGATTAATCCTGGTGGTTCTATTACTGGCGGCAGCAGCCGACATAAAGAATCTGGTTTCTTGTCGAGAAAGAATGAAATAATTTTAGCCAAAGAAAATGTCGACAACATAAACAGACAAATCCTGACTACACAAGAAAATATTGAGACTAGCGAAGTAATAGTTAAACAAAATAACAGCAAAATAGAAGAATTTAAAGCCCTACTGCAAAAAAATAAGGTAAGACAGGCAGAACTGGCGGCGCATCTTGAAAGAGCAGCCGCTGAAATTGAGCAGCATAAAGAAAACATAGCTCTCTATGAACAAGAGAAACGGCAGCATTCAGAAGATTATATCAATACAAGAAACAAACTATTGGAACTTAAGCCAAATTTGGCTGCGCTAGAGCAAAAAGACTTGTCTACTAAAGAATTAGTTGATAAATTACAACTTGAATTAACAGCAGAACAAAGAGCCCTGAATACTATCAGGACTCATTATCAAAACGCCAGTATAACTTTGGAGTCTGCTAAGGAAAGAACAAACCTTATATCGGAGCGAATCAAGCAAATTGATGGCGATATGGCTAGAATGCAGTTAGAAATTTCCAATAATGACGCTGAAAACGAAAAAATGCTTCAAGTAGTCGTTGAAAGCGAACAAACCAGAGAACAATTGCTAATTCGCCAAAAGGATCTTTTAGCTGAATTAAAGAACAATAATGGCGGTAAAGAAGAGTTCACCAACAAAAGATTAGGAATAGTTGAGAAACTTGCTATAGCTGAAAATGAAGTGGAAGCAGCAAGGAAGGAATATGCTGTAAGTACACAAAAATTACATCTGGCAGAGATGGAAAAAGTTAGGCAGGAAACTGAGTATGAAACAGCTTTAGAACAGATTGCAACGACCTATAACATTACTTTGGCAGAAGCAAAAGATAGCACTTTATTGTTGGATTTGTCCGATTCAGCTTTGAAGAAAATGGAGTCAGGTTTGACTCATGCAATTGAAGAATTGGGGCCAATTAATGCAGGAGCTATCGAAGAATACAAGACGGTCAGTGAGCGATATGAATTTTTGAACGCTCAATACAATGACTTGTACGAAGCTAAAGAGCGGTTGGAAGAAGTAATCAGTGATATTAATGCCAATATGTCCAAAAGATTTAAAGAATCTCTGACAAAAATAAACTCTTATTTTGCTGAGACCTATAAGAATTTATTCGGCGGCGGTATGGCCAGCCTTGAATTGCAGAATCCTGATAATGTCCTGGATTCCGGCATTGAAATAGTTGTGCAGCCACCTGGTAAAAAATTACAGAGCTTGTTTTTGCTTTCCGGCGGTGAAAGATCTCTAACGGTAATTGCTTTGCTTTTTGCGTTATTATCTTATCAGCCGGCGCCATTTTGTATTTTGGATGAAATAGATGCTGCACTTGATGAGGCAAATATAGATCGTTTTTCTGCTTTTCTTGCTGACTACGCAAAGAAAACACAATTTATTATTATTACTCATCGTAAAGGCATTATGGAGGCAGCAGATGTGCTGCACGGTATAACGATGGAAGAATCAGGTATTTCAAGGTTAATATCAGTAAAGTTGGAAGAAAAGGGGTAAAACATGGGATTTTTTGAGAGATTAAAAGATGGATTATCCAAAACCAGGAAGAACTTTACGGAGAAAATAGAGACTCTTGTTGGTTTATCGACGGAGGTTGACGACGATTTTTTGGAAGAGCTGGAAATGGTTCTCATTGCCGGCGATGTTGGCGTCAAGACAACAGAAAAAATCATGAAAGCAGTGCGCGATGGGGCCAAAAGCCGTGAAATTAAGTCACCAGAAGATGTTTTGCCATTTCTCAAAGCGTACGTTGCCGATTTGTTAAAGGACGAAGGCCAGCGAATGCATCTAAGCGGTTCGCCAAGTGTAATACTTGTTGTTGGAGTAAATGGTGTTGGCAAGACAACTACTATTGGCAAACTTAGTAATTATTATAGGTTGTTAGGTCATAAAGTTATGATAGCTGCTGGTGATACTTTCCGCGCCGCTGCTGCTGAACAGCTTAAAATATGGGGTGAAAGAGCTGAAGCTGATGTCGTAAGTCATGCGGAAGGTGCAGACCCTGCTGCAGTGGTATATGATGCCGTTAAGGCGGCTGTGGCACGTAAAGCAGATATACTTTTCATTGATACTGCGGGTCGACTGCACAACAAATCTAACCTTATGAAAGAACTTGACAAAATTCATCGTGTTATACAGAGGGAAATACCTGATGCCCCGCATGAAACTTTACTCGTTCTTGATGCAACAACAGGTCAGAATGCAATAACGCAGGCAAAAATATTCACTGAGACGACTAACGTTACAGGCGTAGTACTGACAAAGCTAGACGGAACCGCAAAGGGCGGCGTTATAATTGCTATTAAGGAAGAACTTGGCCTATCTGTGAAATGGATAGGGGTAGGCGAAAGTATTATGGATTTCCGTCCATTTGAGCCTGATAAGTTTGTTGAAGCTTTATTTAATAAATAAATTATGGTGACAAGGGAAAACACTTGACGGTGTTTTCCCTTTGTTGTATAATAACGAATGTTAGTAATATTTAAGATTTTTGGTGAGAAGATGCAGGCAGATATAGATTTTGAACAAAGAATGCGATTGGTTCGTTTGTATGATATTTATGGCGGTCTTTTGACTGATAAGCAGCAAAAATGTATGGAAATGCATTTTTATAATGATCTGTCACTTTCGGAAATAGCTGATGAGTATGGTGTTTCCAGACAAGCTATTTACGATCTTATTAAAAGAGCTGGCCAGATTTTGGAACGTTATGAAAATAGATTAAAACTGCTGGAGCGTGACAAGGAAAATAGTGATATGCTCCTCCATACAGAAGAATTGTTGACAGATTATATTAATGACCACGACAAAACGGCTAATTTAGAGTTGATACTAACAATTTTACGCGAGCTAAATGGTAAAGGCAGGGCATAATAAATGGCATTTGAGGGCTTAGCTGATCGATTGCAGAATGCAATTAAAAAAATACGTGGCAGTCAAAAAGTAACAGAAGACGATTTGAAGGAAACACTACGCGAAGTCCGGATGGCTCTTTTGGAGGCAGACGTAAACTTCAAAGTTGTCAAAGATTTTATTGCCAGAATCAAAGAACGGGCAATGGGACAGGAAGTACAGGCAAGTCTGACTCCCGGCCAGTTTATTATTAAAATAGTTAACGAAGAATTAACTGATTTATTGGGTGGTACCCAAAGCAAACTGATGGTTGCGTCCAAACCACCAACTGTAATAATGCTTGTTGGTCTGCAAGGTGCTGGTAAAACCACAACTGCAGGTAAATTAGCTAATCATTTGCGTAAGAATGGCAAAAAACCATTGTTAGTTGCCGGAGACGTTTACCGACCTGCTGCAATTAAGCAGCTTCAGGTTCTTGGTGAACAGTTGAATATACCGGTATTTTCTCTTGGTGATCAGGTTTCACCTGTGGAAATCGCTAAGCAATCTATGAGTAAGGCCTTTTCACTGGCCTGTGACACTGTAATTATAGATACGGCTGGCCGTCTTCACATCAACGAAGAATTGATGGGTGAGCTCAAAGATATAAAGAAAACAGTAAAGCCTCATGAAATACTTCTTGTTGTTGATGCAATGACAGGACAGGATGCCGTTACTGTTGCTGAGAGTTTTAATAATGATCTTGGTATTGATGGTTTGATCGTTACCAAACTTGATGGCGACGCCAGAGGCGGTGCTGTTTTGTCAGTCAAAGCAGTTACCGGCAGACCAGTCAAATTCGTTGGTATGGGCGAAAAACTTGATGCTCTGGAACCTTTCCACCCTGACCGCATGGCTTCACGTATCTTAGGCATGGGCGATGTCCTGTCGCTGATCGAGAAAGCTCAGGCAGTTTTTGATGCAGAAGATGCCGCTAAACTTGAGAAAAAGCTGCGCAAAGAGGAATTTACTCTCGAGCAATTCTTAGAACAGATGCAGCAAGTAAAGAAACTCGGTTCTTTGGAATCTATACTCGGCATGCTTCCTGGTATGGGCAATATAAGTCAAAAGCTTAAGGACGCAAATGTTGATGAAAAAGAGTTGGATCGCGTAGAGGCAATAATAAGGTCCATGACGTTAGCCGAACGTAGAAATCCAAATATCATAAATGGCAGCAGACGTAAAAGGATTGCCACCGGCTCAGGTACAAGAGTGCAGGATGTCAACAAACTGCTGAAGAATTTTGAGCAAAGCAAAAAAATGATGAAAAAGATTAAAGGAATGAACAAGTTTGCCTCAAAAGGTGGTTTTAAACTACCTTTTATGCAATAAAAATTTCTAGTTAATTTAAGGAGGTGAAAATATAAATGGCAGTTAAAATTCGTTTAAAACGTATGGGTGCTAAAAAGAGCCCATTCTTCCGTATTGTTGTAGCTGACTCCCGCGCTCCACGTGATGGTCGCTTTATCGAAAGCATCGGTTTTTATGATTCTACAGTACAACCTGCAGTAGTAAAAATTGATGAAGAAAAAGCATTGTCCTGGATGTCTAAAGGTGCACAACCTACTGATACTGTTAAATCATTATTCAGCAAAGATGGTATTATTGCTAAATACGCTGAAGCAAAAGCTAAAAAAAGTGAGGCGTGATTGACATGAAAGAATTGGTAGAAATCATGGCCAAGTCTCTAGTGAATAATCCGTCCGCAGTAGTCGTGGAGGAGGAAACAACCGGTACTACAACGGTGCTTCGCCTCCATGTTGCTCCTGAGGATATGGGTAAAGTTATTGGCAAACAAGGTCGTATTGCTAAAGCAATCCGTGTTGTTTTAAAAGCAGTTGCGACGCGTGAAAATGTCAAAGTCGTCGTTGAGATTGTTTAAAAAGGATGGTTTAACATAATGGATAAAATGACCGTAAGAATGCCGGTTGCTATTAAAGCTAAGGTTACTGAGACTTTAAAAACGAAAATTATTGGAGATCTCCAAAAAAGAATACAACAAATTAGTCTGGAGCTTGAACAATTTGAATTTACTGCGAAACGTGCTATCGTTGAACAGGAAAATCAGGATGATAGTTTAATTCCAGCTTTGCAGCAGCAAATTGAAGTTGAACGTTCAAAACGTGTTGCAGCTAAGCAAGAAGCTGAAGCAAAACTTAAAAGAGCAGAGAAATTAGAATATGGCGCTGAAATTGGTCATGGCCAACTTGAAAGAACCGTTGAACTTGAAATCGGTACCGATCTTGATAAAATTATGGGTGCTGAAATTGTAACGGAAGACGGCAGAATTGTCGCTTTTAGAGCTTGATAGCTTGGATAAGAGAATTGTAATTGGCGCCATTGTCGCCCCGCATGGTGTGCGGGGCGAATTTCGTGTAATGCCCTTGACCGAGAACCCTGATATGTTTACAGCGTTAAAGTATTTCTTTTTGGAAGATGGACGCAAACTGTCCGTCGTAGCTGCTCGTTTTCATAAGAACGTATTTTTAGTTAAAGTAAATGAAGTTAATAACATGGATGAGGCAGAATTGCTTCGAGGCAAGAAGGTACTTATTGACACAGTCGATTTGCCACCTCTTAAGGATGACCAGTTTTATGTTTCAGATTTAATCGGTTTTTCTGTTTACGATGAAGACGGTTCCATGCTTGGCAAGTTGAAAGATGTTTTGGCTACAGGCAGCAATGATGTTTTCGTTGTATTAGCAGCCGATGGCAGTGAGATACTGGTTCCTGCTTTAAAAGCTAATATCAAAGAAATTAATATGGCAGATAAACGTATTTTGGTTAAACTGCCGGAATGGGCTGAGTAGAAGTGAATTTTCTTTTTATTACTTTGTTCCCAGAATTTATTGAACAGGCAACTTGTTTTAGTATTATTAAGAGAGCTGTTGAGCAGGGATTATTAACTGTTTCTTGCATAAATCCTCGTGACTTTACTTATGATAAGCATAAGACTGTTGACGATACGCCTTTCGGTGGTGGCGTTGGCATGGTTTTGAAAGTTGAACCTTTTGCTGAGGCAATCAAAGAGGCTAAACGTTTATTGCCAAATGCTGCTGTTGTAGCGCTTTGCCCTGGCGGCAATACCTTGAATCAAAAGACTGTTGAGCAATTTGCGGAAGCCGGACGTGACTTAATTTTTTTATGTGGTCACTACGAAGGTTTTGATGAGAGAATTTTTGCCTGGGTAGATGAAAAGATATCAATTGGGGATTATGTACTGACAGGAGGAGAGCTTCCTGCTTTGGTTGTAATGGATGCTGTCTCACGTTATATACCAGGAGTATTGGGTAAAGAAGAAAGTGCTTCAGAAGAATCCTTCAGCGAAGGACTGCTTGAGTATCCACAATATACAAGACCAGTTGTTTTCGACGGTATGGAAGTTCCGGAGGTATTGCGAGGAGGCAACCATGCGTTAATAAAAGAATGGCGCAGAAAAGAAGCCTTGCGTGCTACTTATAAGAATCGCCCTGATTTGCTCAACAAAGCTGCTTTGAATAAAGATGACGGCAAATTGCTATTAGCTGTAATTAAAGAGACTAAAGGTGAAAATAATGGCTAATTTGTATCTTGGCTTAGTGCACTATCCAATTTATAACAAGAATATGAAAGTTGTGGCTACAGCAGTTACTAATTTTGATATTCATGATATTTCCCGTACGGCTCGAACTTACGATGTTAAACGATACTTTTTGATTCATCCATTAGACGAACAGAAAAAAATTATAACCAAAATCACCGATTATTGGCAAAAGGGTTTTGGACAAGTATATAATCCTGACCGCAGCAATGCTTTGGAAAGAGTAAGTTATATTCCCAGCATTGAAAATGCCATTGATGCAATAGAAGAGATTGAAGGCGTTAAGCCTTTGACTATCACCACGGATGCAAGGCAATATGACAATACTGTTTCGTATGGTTTTGTGAGGAATCTTCTTAAAGAAGGTTCACAGCCAATCCTTTTATTGTTTGGTACAGGTTTTGGTATAGAAAAGACTGTCATGAGCAGTTTTGACTATATTTTAGAGCCAATATATGGAACATGTGATTATAATCATCTATGTGTAAGATCTGCAGCTGCAATTATTATAGACCGCATTGCTGGTGAGCAATGGTGGTTAAAATAGTATTGCTATGAGGTATTCTTTGTGATATAATGCATACGTATGTAAGACGGACGGTCCGCTGTTGATTTTGTTCATACATGAACGTCTATGATATTGAGGAGGAAATTATGAACATTATTGAAGTTTTGGAACAAGAACAACTTCGTTCCGACATTCCGGATTTTCGTGCCGGAGACACTGTAAAAGTTTTTGTTAAGGTCGTTGAAGGAACCAGAGAACGTGTTCAGTTGTTCGAAGGTGTAGTTATCTCTCGCAGCGGTGGCGGTGTGCGTGAAATGTTTACTGTACGTCGTATTTCTTCCGGCGTTGGTGTTGAAAGAACATTCCCAATGCATTCACCAAGATTGGAAAAAATTGAAGTTGCTCGTCGCGGCATTGTTCGTAGAGCAAAGCTTTATTACTTGCGTAATCTTACCGGTAAAGCAGCTCGTATTAGAGAAAGACGCTAATCGGAATCTAAAGGGACTGTTTATCAGTCCCTTTTGCTATTTTAAGAGCAAACAACTATTTAGCGCTACTGAGAGGAGCAAAGCAATATGAAGAAAAAATCTGATAATACATGGCAGGACATTGCCAGTGATTGGCTATATTCAATTATCATTGCAGTAGTTCTAGCTTTCTGTATCAGAACCTTTATTGTCGAACCATATATGGTTTCCGGCCCATCCATGCTCCCTACACTAGAAAACGGTGAACGGCTTTTAGTTAACAAGTTTGTTTACTTTGTCAGTGAGCCTAAGAGAGATGAAATAGTAATTTTCAAATATCCTATGGATGAAAGCAGAGATTTCATAAAAAGAGTAATTGCTGTTGGTGGCGATACCATAGAAATTCGTGATGGACAGGTCTATGTAAATGGAGTACTGAAAAAAGAAACGTATACAAAAGAGCCTAATCATAGTACTTACCGCAAATCAGTAGTGCCTAAAGATCATATTTTTGTTTTAGGTGATAATCGTAATAATTCCGAAGACAGCCGTTATAGCGATGTTGGCTTCGTGCCATTAAAACTTGTTAAAGGTAAGGCAAGTGTAATTTTCTGGCCTTTTGAAAAAGGCAGGACGTTACCTTGACAGCAGTGAGGGGAGGTAATGACTATGGACTTTAAGATTCAATGGTTTCCGGGCCATATGACAAAAGCAAAGCGTATGATGGAAACGCAGTTGAAGTTAGTTGACGTAGTTATTGAAATGCTGGATGCCAGAATACCGCGTTCCAGTACAAACCCGATGTTGCTCGAAATGCTAGGCAATAAACCAAAACTTGTTGCATTAAACAAGATTGATATGGCTGATTCGGCGGAAACAGATACTTGGCTGCAGATTTTTAAAAACAAC
This sequence comes from uncultured Acidaminococcales bacterium, assembly GCA_964439485.1. Lineage (GTDB taxonomy): Bacteria > Bacillota > Negativicutes > Acidaminococcales > Acidaminococcaceae > RZYP01. The sequence goes on from CAYTOV010000017.1 coordinate 15,715, forward strand.
GGTTTAACTGTAGTAAAAGTTGATTGTGCCACCGGCAAAGGTATTAAACAGTTAATTAGTGCAGTTCAGGAAATAGCCAAACCGGTAAATGAAAAATGGGCTAAAAAGGGTGTAAAAAACCGACCCATTCGTGTTATGATTGTCGGTGTTCCTAATGTCGGTAAATCGACACTTATAAATCGCTTGGTTGGTAAAAATAAGGTTATTGCAGCTGACAGGCCTGGTGTTACACGAGGGCAGCAATGGATTACTATTGCCAAAGGCTTGGAATTATTGGATACACCTGGTGTTTTATGGCCAAAATTTGATGATCCGGAGATTGGTTTTTGTCTTGCTGTTACAGGCGCTATCAAGGAAGACGTCTTCGATAGAGAACAGGCTGTTATGTTGCTGCTGGAAAGACTGAAAACTAACTATTCCAAGGAAATTTCTGAAAAGTATGGCATTGAAATATTAGAGACAGATTCTGTTGAAGATATTTCGCGCAAGATTGCAGCTGCACGCGGTTGTTTGAAAACAGGTGGCGTACCTGATATTGAAAAAGTTATACAGTTGGTGTTGCGAGATTTCCGGACCGGACGTTTGGGGCGCTTTACACTGGATAAGCCGGATAGAAAATAAACAGGACCATTTTTGGCCCTGTTTTTTTATGAGGTGTTATGGCATGAATATAGTAGAAATCAAAAAAATCTTGTCTCAAGAACCGTCGCAGGAAGAATTAATCCTCATTGCAAGTGATGAGCGCTTAGGAGTGCAGAAACTTTATGCTGCCTATGAGCGCAAAATAGAGGCGGCAATAAAGGAAAAAGAGCGCTTTGACAAAATGCTTACTTTTGAAAAAGAATATTGGCAGCAAGGGATAAGAAACGTTGCCGGCGTTGATGAAGCCGGACGAGGTCCGTTAGCTGGACCTTTAGTCGTAGCCTCGGTTATCTTACCTGAAAATGTTTTTATCAGCGGATTAAATGACTCCAAACAATTGTCTGCCAAAAGCAGGGAACGTCTCTATGACGAAGTATGTCAAAAGGCTGTTTCAATAGTAATAAATATAGTTTCGGTAGCCGAAATAGACCAATATAATATTTATCAAGCTACGAAGCTAAGTATGGAGAAGGTTGTGATGCATTTAAATCCAAAGCCTGCAGTCGCTTTGATTGATGCTATGCCGGTTGAAGCTAAGGATGTGAAAACTGTTCCTTTGATTCATGGTGATGCGTTGAGTGCCTCTATTGCAGCAGCTTCAATTATTGCTAAGGTTACCAGAGACAGAATAATGCTTGACCTTGATAAAGAATATCCTGAATACGATTTTGCTTCCAATAAGGGATATGGCAGTCAAAAACATATGGAAGCTATCAAAAAATATGGTGCAACTCTTTGGCATCGCAGATCTTACGAACCTATTAAGAGTTTACCAGCAGAGCTGTTATCTGCTGAAGTTGATGATAAAAGTAAGCTGATAGTGCTAAAACAGCAATAAAGAAAGGAAGCGACCCTGATGCATGCCAGAGCAACTTTTGGTCAATGGGGTGAGGATGAGGCCTGCAGGCATTTAGAGTCTCGTGATTATAAAATAATTTGTCGTAACTATCGCTGTAGATTGGGCGAAATTGATATTATTGCCTGTAAAAACGCAGAAATAGTATTTGTGGAAGTGAAAACGCGCAAAACATTGAAGTTTGGCATCCCGGCAGAAGCTGTGACAAAAACTAAACAAGCAAAAATTCACGCAACAGCGTTGCATTATTTACAGGATAATCATCAATATTATAAGAATTTTAGCTTTGATGTTATCGAGATCGTGGTTGAGGGTGACAAGTTCAGGCTTAACCATATTCCACATTGTTTTTAATATAAATTAGGTGGCGAATTCCATGTATGCAAAAACCTTCGGGGAGACTACATGCGGTATTAATGGTGAAGAAATAATTGTTGAGGTAGATATTTCGAACGGTTTACCAGCTTTTGAACTGGTTGGTTTGCCTGACACATCTGTTAGAGAGTCACGCGAGCGGGTAAGAGCAGCTCTCAAAAATTCTGGCTATAAGTTCCCGATGACAAGAATAACTGTCAATCTGGCTCCGGCTGACTTTAAAAAAGACGGTTCGGGACTGGATTTGCCAATAGCGATTGGTATTTTATGTGGCAGTGGACAAATTAATGCAGAAACTATTTGTGACAAAGTTTTTGTCGGCGAACTTTCATTGGATGGAGGCATCAGAGAAGTAAGCGGTATTTTACCTATGATCATTAAGGCTAAAGAGGCGGGCAGAAAAGAAATTTTTATTCCACCTGGTAACGCAGCGGAAGGTGAATTGGTAGACGGGATAGAAGTTTTTGCGCCGGAATCGTTGACGCAGCTCGCACTGCATTTAGAAAAAGAAGACATGCTTGCAGCATTGAGCAAAAGAAAGATGAGCATTGAAAGCAATTGTGTTTATAATGTTGATTTTTCTGATGTTCAAGGTCAACTTGTTGCGAAAAGAGCGCTTGAAATAGCAGCGGCAGGTGGGCATAATGTACGGATGGTGGGAGCACCAGGTGCCGGAAAAACTATGCTTGCAAGACGGCTGCCGACAATTCTGCCGCCAATGACTGAAGAAGAGGCTTTGGAAGTTACCAAAATATATAGCATTGCTGGTCTTTTGAATAGAAAACAAGGTTTAGTTTTGGAAAGGCCTTTTCGCAGTCCGCATCATACGATTTCACATAGTGCGCTAATCGGAGGTGGCAGCATCCCTAAACCTGGAGAAGTTACCTTAAGTCATAATGGTGTTTTGTTTTTGGATGAACTGCCAGAATTCTCGCGTATGGCACTGGAAGTATTAAGGCAGCCACTGGAAGATGGCTTTGTTACCATTAGCCGCGTACAAGCAACACTGACTTTTCCGGCAACGTTCATATTGGTTTCTGCCGAGAACCCATGCCCTTGCGGCTTTTACGGGGAAACAGATGGCGTTCATGAATGCAGCTGCCGCATCGGCGATATCGATCGTT
>CAYTOV010000018.1:0-17269 GCA_964439485.1 uncultured Acidaminococcales bacterium
CATGCCACACCTACCCCCGTCGAAACCAGTACATCCCCGGTTGTAAGAGTAACATAAGTTACTGTAATAAGTGTATCATAAGGCTGTTTAAAAAACAATAAACTATTTGTGAACTTTTTGACTTTTAGCTTATAGCCTGCGTTTCAGCCGTTACTCCTGTATTATGACTTTCGTGCCTGGCTGAATTTTTGCTTTCACTTCTTCAACATCAGTATTATTCATTCTTATACATCCTTCAGATACCATTGTCCTGATGGAAGCCGGATCATGAGTGCCATGAATGCCTATGCCATCCCAGCCAGTTTCCAAAGAAATAAACCACGGGCCATAGGCTCCTTCTATCTCTCCCTTGCCATCCTTAAAGTCATGTTTCCAGGATGAAGAATCAATTATCTCATCAACGGTAAACTCGCCAGACGGTGTTCTCAAGTCACCCGGTTGCTGCTTTTGGCCTGAATTTTTGCCTATGGCGACAGAATATATTTTTTCTACCTTGTCATCCTTTTTCAATGTTAAGCTAAAATCACTTTTATCAATTAAAATCGTATATTGTGATGATTTCTTTGGTTCATCTGTAATTTGCTTTGACTGCTCATTAGCAGGCGTTTGCGTATCAGCAGATTTTACTTCAGATGCCTTAGTCTCAGTTTTCTCCTGGCCTTTGCTATCAGCAGCCTGCTGGGCATTTGAATTAGTCGTTTGCACTGATGACTTAGGCGTATAATACATATAACCTAAACCAGCTGCTACAAGAAGAATAGCGGCTGCTATTGCCGCTATTATCATATTACGCTTTTTTCTCTTGGCGCGTTCGTCGCCAAATTCATACTTCATGCATATCCCCCTATTTATCTGTTACGTTCTTTCAGCGTTCTGTCCATTTCACGTTTGGCGTCTTTTTCTGCCATTGTTTGTCTCTTATCATAGAGTTTCTTACCGGTTGCCAAAGCCAATTCCATTTTTACAAGGCCATGAGTAAAATATAACTTTAGAGGAATCAGTGCATAGCCTTTTTCTTTAACCTTACCGATAAGACGTCTTATCTCGGCTCTATGGAGCAGCAATCGTCTTGGCCTTAGTGGTTCATGATTGAATTGATTACCCTGCTCATAAGGACTTATATGGAGGTTGTATACATATAGCTCTGCCGTTTTAGTTATTTGCGCATAGGCATCCTTGAGGTTTGCCTTGCCAGCGCGCAGAGCTTTGACCTCCGTGCCCACCAATTCGATTCCTGCTTCAAATGTTTCGTGAATAGCATAGTCGTGGCGCGCTTTCCTATTTTCTGCTGCAATTTTGATTCCTTGTTGTGCCAATTTTCGCACCACCTTGTTTTAAATATTATTTATAGCAGTCCGTCTATTGTTATTTTCTCTTTTTGCTTTTGTCAAACTTTTTGCCAACATCGCCTTTTACGTTTTTCCCGCGGCTTTCCTTGCCTTTTTTGCGGTCAGCAGCTTTTTTAGCTGAAAAACTCGATGTGCCACCTTTTGAACCTCTTTGCTGTGAAGGCCCTTCCCTGCGGCCAAGGAGTTGAGCCCTTAAGTGTTCACGCATTTGAGCGGATTGCCCAGCCGTGATGAAATCTATATTGCGTTCGGAAATATTCACCTGCAGAACTTCAATCGTAACTTTATCACCAAGGCGATAAACTTTACGTGTGTGTTCACCGATCAAAGAATATTGCTGCTCCTGGAATTCATAATAATCATCGGCGAGACTGGAAATATGTACCAAACCTTCAACGCCATTTGCCAATTCGACAAACATACCAAAAGCAGTCACACCGGAAATAGTTCCTTCGAACTCTTCGCCAATATGCCCAGCCATATATTCAGTCTTTTTAAGGTCCACGGTTGCTCTCTCAGCATCTGCGGCAGCCCGCTCGCGAATGGAAGAATGCGTTGCAATTTCATCAAGTTCTGTTTCCAGCTTATCTCTTTGTTTAGTCGATAAATCATGATTGTGCATCCATTCCCTCAGCAGCCGATGCACGATCAGATCTGGATAACGTCTGATTGGCGACGTGAAGTGGGTATAATATTCGGCAGCCAAACCAAAATGTCCGACATTATCCACTTGATATACTGCCTGTTTAAGCGAACGCAGGGCTACGGTAGAAACAAGACGTTCTTCCGGCCGTCCTTCCATTTGCTTCAAAGCCTTCTGAATCTCAACAGGTTTGATTTCATCAGATAGCGGCATTTTAACATTGAAATTATTCAACAGTTTAGCCAAATCAGCCATTTTGTCTTCATTCGGTATGTCGTGTACACGATAAACAAAAGGCCATTCCTGATTGCTCATGTGACGGGCAACAGTTTCATTAGCAGAAAGCATAAACTCCTCAATGATAGACTCAGAAATACTGCGCACGCGCTGCACTATTTCCCTTGGGCGCCCTTCTTCATCGAGCAGCACCTTTTGCTCCGGAATGTCAAAATCAATCGCGCCACGCACCATACGCTTACTGCGCAACAGTTTGCACAGTTCTTCCATTTCTTCCAGCATAGGAACAACGTTGGAATACTTATCCATTAAGTCGGCGTCTTTGTTAACAAGAATTTCACGTACTTCCCGATAGTTAAGTCTATGCAGAACGCGGATTACACTTGGGAATATTTCGTAGGCCTTAACCCTGCCTTTGTAGTCTATTAACATTTCACATGACATTGCCAGTCTGTCTTCGCCGGCATTTAAGCTGCAGATACCGTTCGATAAACGTTCCGGCAGCATAGGAATAACTCGGTCTACCAAATAAACGCTGGTTGCGCGTTCCCTGGCTTCTTGGTCTAAAATCGCATTTTCCTTGACATAATGACTGACATCGGCAATATAAACGCCAAGCAGAAAGTCTTCGCCTTGACGACTCACATAAACTGCATCATCAAGATCCTTCGCATCTTCGCCATCAATCGTAACAAGCGGCAAAGAACGCACATCGCGTCTGCCTTTTAAATCTGTTTCTTTAATAGTCTTTGGCACACGCTTGGAGGCATTGACGACTGCTTCCGGGAACTCCAGCGGCAAGTCATTCTGTTTAATGATTGAAAGAATTTCCAGACCTACATCGCCGAGATTGCCAAGAATTTCAATAATCTTACCTTCTGCACTCTTACGCTCTTCCGGCCACGTAGTAACTTCCACAACAACTTTTTGATTTGGCTTGGCACCGCCAAAATTCTTGCGTGCCACATAAATATCCTGTCCTATACGTTTATCATCAGGTACAACAAACCCAAAATCGCCTGTCTTGATAAAAACACCGACAACTTTGTTATTAGCCCTGGTAATAATCCGGATTATTTCGCCTTCAGGTTTCTTTCCACCAACACGTGTTTCGACACGGGCCATGACCCTGTCGTTGTTCATAGCACCATTTAATGCACGTGGTGGGATAAATACATCAGGTCCCTCCCCCTTATTATCTGGTATTACAAACCCAAATCCCTTGCTGGTCAGCTGAAAACGGCCTGCGACCAGACCCATTTTCTCCGGCAGGCCAAAGGTTGCGAATCTCGTTTTGACAATTTCACCATTAGCCTCCAGTTCCAGCAGGCTTTTCCAAAATTCGCTCAGTTGCGGACCTTCAATAGGTATTTCCGTAATCAGTGCCTCAGCGTTCAGCGGTGCATAACACTTTCCCCGCATGAATTCCAGGATTGCGCCTTTAACTTCAATGTTTTTCATAAGTCACCTTCACACATCATTTTGGCTTCGGCTTCCGCAGCCAAAACTCCGTCTTCCCTTATAATTTGAGCCGTCATTTCAACAAGACGGCCTTTTTTACGTTTTAACCGTGCGACAGCTTTAATTTTTTCGCCAATAAAAACCGGCTGGCGAAAACGCACTTCTATTTTTGCCGTATAGGCAGGCTTACCGGTTGCAATGTACAAATAATTTCCCATAACTTCATCAAGCAAAGTACTGATTAAGCCGCCGTGCATTCTGCCATCATAACTTTGATGCTCACGCTGTGGTATAAAAGTTGTGCTGCATTCTTCATCCGTACGTTCAAATTCGAGCTTCAAGCCAATAGGATTAGCCTTGCCGCAGGCAAAGCACCATGTGTATTCCTTTGCTTCCGTCATTTTGTTACTCCTCTAAAAAATTAAAAATATTTTTAAAAACTTCATCGCGATTATCACCTAAGGTCAGGATATGCCCGCCATTTTCAACCCAGACCAGTTTTTTATCTTTAGCTGGTATGTTTTCACAAATGAATTCTGCACTTTCCGGACGGACAGTATGCTCCTGCCTTGATTGCATAATCAAACAAGGTACTGTAATTGTCGGTATGACCTTGCTAATACAATGGTCAATCAGTTTCATTAAGCTGTCCAAGGCTTTCAACGGCATTACATCATAAGCTATGTTATATTTTTTATCAACACAATAGTTGCGACTTTTCTTCTTAACCCATTTTTTAAAAAATTTGGCAAAACGCACGAAGCGCGCTCTTTTATCATAGATATAAATCGGAGTAGCTAAAAAAACGGCTTTTTTTACTGGTTGTTCTGCAGCCAATTTCATCGCCAGCAGCCCGCCCATTGATAGCCCAATAACCGATATCTCACTGCAACACTCATTTAATTCTTCATACGCCTTAGTGACAGCATCGTACCACATCGGCCAGCTCGTTTTATTCAATTCTTCAGGTGTAGTGCCATGACCAGGTAAGCGCACTCCAAAAACTGAATAACCATTTTTGTTTAAATATTCTCCAAGTAATTTTAGTTCAGCTGGAGAACCGGTATAGCCATGAATCAACAGCACGCCTTTGTTCCCGTCCTGCCAAAAATATTGCTCTGCTCCCTCTATAACTGTCAACGATTAGCAACCTCCGGTGTCATAGTTTATTCTATTATAGCATTTTTACAGCTTCTACAAAACTCATAACCCCAAAAGACAACAAAAAAGCCACATCTTTCGATGTGGCTTTAATAACAATACTATTTCATGAAGCCTAGTAAGATACCGCCGTACTTTGCAAGCAACGGAGCAAATACCAGGGATACGATAGTCATTAATTTAATAAGAATATTCATAGCCGGTCCTGAGGTATCCTTGAAAGGATCGCCTACAGTATCACCAGTAACAGCAGCCTTGTGGGCATCACTGCCTTTGCCGCCATGAGCACCGGTTTCAATATATTTCTTGGCATTATCCCAAGCACCGCCGGCATTAGCCATCAAAATGGCTACAAGAACACCGGAAGCAACCGCACCAGCAATCATGCCGCCAAGAGCCTCAACACCAAACAACATACCCATCAAAAGAGGGGAAACAATTGCCAATATACCAGGCAACATCATTTCGTGAAGAGCAGCAGCGGTAGAAATATCTACACAACGGCGATAATCTGCTTTGCCCGTACCTTCGAGCAGGCCAGGAATAGTACGGAACTGGTGGCGTACTTCTTCAATCATCTCAAATGCAGCCTTACCAACAGACTCCATAGTCATCGCACCAAATACAAAGGGAAGCGTTGCCCCAACAAACAGACCGACCAAGGTAACCGGATTCAGCAAGTCCATAGATTTAAGCTCAACGGTTTGCGCGTAAGCAGAGAACAGTGCTAGAGCCGTCAAGGCAGCGGAACCAATTGCAAAACCTTTGCCGATAGCGGCAGTAGTGTTACCTACAGAGTCAAGTTTGTCAGTTATTTCACGAACTTCGTGTGGCAGTTCAGACATTTCGGCAATACCGCCGGCATTGTCAGAAATCGGGCCATAAGCATCAACCGCAACGGTTAAGCCAGTAGTAGAAAGCATTCCTACTGCTGCCAAAGAAATGCCGAAGATACCCATATCAGAATTAGTTGCTCCACCCATTACAAAGAAAGCAATGAGAACGCCGATACAAATGAATATTACCGGGAAAAAAGTTGAATACATACCAACAGCAAGTCCCGAAATAATCGTCGTAGCCGGTCCTGTCTCAGACTGTTTTGCAATCTTCTGGACAGAAGCATAATCTGCGGAAGTATAAATTTCGGTAATTTTGCCGATAATCATACCAACGATAAGGCCGGAAATAATGGCATAGAAAGCATTCAGATTGCCGAAGATGGAATTACTTAAGAAACCTGCAGCGATTATAACCAGGATACCAGCAACATAAGTACCATTGTTCAAAGCAGCCTGAGGATTCTCAGAATTGCTGCTGCGTGCATAAATGACACCTATAATAGATGCGATTATACCAGCAATGATAAGCATGAAAACAAACTCAATGCCCTCGCCGTGCTTGAAGATTACTGCCCCCAAAGTCAGAGCTGATATAATAGCACCAACATAAGACTCAAAAAGGTCAGCACCCATGCCAGCTACGTCACCGACATTATCACCGACGTTATCGGCGATAACGGCAGGGTTACGCGGGTCATCTTCAGGAATACCTGCTTCGACCTTGCCAACAAGGTCAGCACCAACGTCAGCAGCTTTGGTATAAATACCACCGCCAACACGGGCAAACAAAGCTATAGAACTTGCTCCCAAACCAAAGCCGGTAACAATATCAATATTTTGATCAAATATAAAATAACAAGCGGAGAGGCCGATTACTCCGAGGCCTACGACACCAAGACCCATGACTGCACCGCCGGAAAAAGCGATCTTTAATGCGGGCGCTATACCGCCGCGAGCGGCTTCAGCTGTACGTACATTAGCCTTAGTAGCTGCAATCATACCAAAGTAACCAGTAAGAATAGAGAAAATAGCACCTGAAACAAAACAAATGGCTGTAGAAACATGTAAGAATGCGGAAATCAGAACTGCTACAACAACAATAAAGACAGCAAGATACTTATACTCCCTGTACAAAAAAGCCATTGCCCCTTCATGAATATACCCAGCTATTTCCTGCATGCGAGCGTTACCCGCGCTGGATTTTGCAATACCGACAGTCAGCACATAAGCAACCGCTAAAGCAAGCAACCCCGTAATCATAGACAACATCAGATAATTACTCAAGACCTATACCCCTTTCAAAATATGTTTTTATATTTTATCGGTACAAAGGACTCTTTCACCTAATGATGACGCATTCATTAGGAAATTTTAGCAATGAGCAAAGTCAAAACGCCAAAAAGAATACCTAAAAAAATCGTGACTTTTGCAAGCATTGCATCCATGTCATTGCTCTTACCGCCGAAGAAGCTTTCTCCACCGCCGCCGATAGAACCTGACAAGCCAGCACTTTTGCCTGATTGCATGAGAACTGCAGCAATCAAAGCCAGGCTGACGAGAACCTCTAGTACCATTAAAATCGTTTCGTACACAATTATACCTCCTCTACAGTTCGTACCATGATATTTTACCACAAACTAAAATCAGGTACAATTAAAAGCTTATTTTGAATACCATCACTAACCCTTATTCTACCACATTAAAAACAGAGCTGACCATAGCCAGCTCTGTTTTTGTAAAATATTATTTCAAGTTTTTAAGATTATAGAATACTTTTTTGCCATTATATTCTGCAGCACTAGCCAAATCTTCTTCAATACGCAGCAATTGATTGTATTTAGCAACGCGATCTGTACGTGCAGGAGCACCGGTTTTAATTTGTCCAGCATTAACAGCTACCGCAATATCAGCCAAAGTAGTGTCTTCGGTTTCTCCGCTGCGGTGAGAAATTACACAGGTGTAGCCTGCGCGTTTAGCCATTTCAATTGTACTAAAAGTTTCTGTCAAAGTGCCAATTTGGTTTACTTTGATCAAAATTGAGTTGGCAACACCCTCGGTAATACCACGGCTCAGACGTTCAGAATTGGTTACAAATAAATCGTCACCAACTAATTGAACTTTACCGCCAAGCTTTTTAGTTAAGAGAGCCCAGCCTTTCCAGTCATCTTCATCAAGACCATCTTCAATGGAAACAATTGGATATTTTTCACAAAGAGCCGCATAATAGTCAACCATTTGTGCAGATGTCTTAACAACGCCTTCGCCAGCCAGATTATATTTGCCATTCTTATAAATTTCGCTGGCAGCTATATCAAGGGCAATAGCTACCTCTTCACCTGGTTTATAGCCAGCTTTTTCGATTGCAGCCACGATAACTTCAATTGCTTCTTCATTGGAAGAGAGGTTAGGCGCAAAGCCGCCTTCATCGCCAATAGCTGTTGAAAGTCCGCGTTCTTTCAAAACTGCTTTCAAATTATGGTAAATTTCGGTATTCATGCGCAGCGCTTCGCTAAAGCTGGGAGCACCAACAGGCATTGCCATAAACTCTTGAATGTCAACGTTATTATCAGCATGTGCGCCGCCATTTAAGATGTTCATCATTGGTACAGGCAATTCTTTGGCATTGATACCGCCAAGGTACATATAAAGAGGAACATCAACAGACGCTGCCGCTGCCTTTGCCACAGCCATAGAAACGCCTAGAATGGCGTTAGCACCCAAATTGCCCTTATTAGGCGTACCATCAAGCCTGATCAGCATTTTATCGATTTCAACTTGTCTGATTGGATCAAGGCCAATTAATGCTTCCGCGATAATATCATTGACATTATCAACTGCTTTGGAAACACCTTTGCCCATATAACGATCTTTGTCACCGTCTCTTAGTTCAACGGCCTCATAGGCTCCGGTAGAAGCTCCCGAAGGAACAGCTGCTCTTCCCATAGAACCGTCATCCAGCCATACTTCAACTTCAACAGTTGGATTTCCACGGGAATCCAGAATTTCTCTTGCATAAACGGCGGAAATAAGTGCCATTTCAATTCACCTCTTATAATTATTTTATTAATAAACTACGGCCGGTCATTTCTTCCGGCTGCGGTAAAGAAAGCAATTCCAAAATAGTAGGTGCGATATCGGCCAAAATACCTGTGCGCAGATTTCTCTCTCGCTTGTCCCCAACCAGCAGGAATGGCACCTTATTGGTCGTATGCGAGGTGCACGGTTCATGGCTTCCCTCATCTTCCATTCTTTCCAGATTGCCATGGTCGGCAGTAATACATACTATACCATCCAAGGCAGTTATTGCCTGGGTAATACGTCCCACAACATCATCAATTGCTTCCATGGCTTTTATAGCCGCGCCAACAATACCGGTATGACCAACCATATCCGGATTCGCAAAGTTAAGGATAATTACATCATAAATATCTTTATCCAACGCTTCCAGTAGTTTCTCAGTAACCTGATAAGCGCTCATTTCGGGCTGCAAGTCATAAGTGGCTACCTTCGGTGAAGGAATGAGTATTCTGTCTTCTAACTCGTTAGGAACTTCTTCTCCACCATTAAAGAAAAATGTTACATGGGCATATTTTTCCGTCTCAGCAATGCGCAGCTGGTGCAAGCCTGCCTTTGCCAGAACTTCGCCTAAAGTATTTTTTAGTGCTGTCGGTGGAAAAGCAACTTTGGCTTTGATTGTCTCATCGTATTGAGTCATGCAGACAAAGGCTGCAGACGGTAACACCAGTGGTCTGGGGAAAAAGGAAAAATCTTTGTCGACAAAAGCCCTTGTAAGCTGTCTGGCTCTGTCCGGTCTGAAATTAAAGAAAATAACCTCATCATCTTCTTTAATGCAAGACTTTGCATCATCAGCAACGATAAATGGCTCCACGAATTCGTCGTTTACACCGACATCATAAGAAGCTTGTATCCCTTGAGCTGCACTAGAAGCTTTTTTGCCTTCATGCAGGGCAATTGCTTTATAAGCTTTTTCCAAGCGTTCCCAGCGTTTATCCCTGTCCATAGCATAATAACGACCAGAAACAGTTGCGATGCAGCCAACTTTTATATCCTTAAGGGCTGTTTGCAGTTCTTCAATATAACATAACGCCGTTTTTGGTCCCACATCGCGTCCATCAAGAAAAGCATGGATGTAGACATCTTCAAGGCCTTGTTCTGCAGCCATACGAAGAAGAGCAAGCAAATGCTCTAAGTGACTATGAACACCACCATCAGAAAGCAAGCCCATCAGGTGTAACGAAGACTTTTTCTCCTTTGCTGCTTTCATGGCAGTCGTCAGCACCGGATTTTCAAAGAAATCGCCATCTTTAATTGCTTTGGAAATACGCGTCAATTCCTGATAAACAATCCTGCCGGAACCAATATTCAGGTGTCCTACCTCAGAATTGCCCATTTGCCCTTCAGGCAAACCAACGGCTTCACCGGAACAAACAAGTTCTGTATGCGGACATGTTGCAAAAAGTTTTGTTAAATTTGGCGTTCTTGCCCTCGTTGCGGCGTTCGTAGGAGAATCTGGTGCTATGCCCCATCCGTCAAGAATCATAAGCATGACAGGTTTTTTAGTCATATATCAATTTGCTCCTTTTAAAAACTTCTGACTATGGCAGAAAAAGCTTTGGCGTTAAGACTTGCTCCACCTACGAGCACGCCATCAATACCACTGATTTTAAAAGCAACAGCATTATTTTCGTTAACGCTGCCGCCATACAATATCCTCACCTGACGTGAAATCTTTTCGCCAAACATTGTGGTTAATTTTTCACGAATCAAATGACATACTTCCTGCGCGTCTTTAGCTGTTGCTGCCTGTCCGCTGCCAATCGCCCAAAGCGGCTCGTAGGCAACGACAACCTCTTTTGCCTGCTCTGCTTGCAAGCCTTTAAAAGCATTATTAATCTGCATGCTTATTTTGCGTGCCGTTTTACCTTCTGTGCGTTCCTTAGCATTTTCGCCTACACACAACAGCGGTTTCATGCCGTTTCTGAAAGTTGCCGCTACTTTCTTCGCTACAGCAACCTCATTATCGCCAAACATCGTTCTGCGCTCAGAATGGCCAACAATTACATACTCGCAGCAAATATCAGCTATCATCGTGCCTGATACCGCTCCGGTAAAGGCGCCTTGATCTTCCCAGTGCAAGTCTTGTGCGCCATAACCGACATGTTTGCCGTCAATCGCTTCGGCTACGCTCTCTAATGACGTAAAAGGAGGGAAAATAACAACTTCATTTAAAGTACCGTTTGTTTCAGCAACGATATCTTCCGCCAAAGCAATGCTTTCGCTAACGTTCTTGTGCATTTTCCAGTTACCAGCTACCATCGGTCTGCGTATATCGTCCAAAGCCGCAATGCCCGGCAATATCAATCCCTGCAAATATTCCAGCGAGGCTCCGCCGCCTGTAGATATGTGCTTTATTTTCTTTTCAAGTCCTAACTTATCAATAGCTGCGACAGAATCTCCTCCGCCGACGATTGTTACACCTCTGTTAGCAGCGACAGCCTTCGCAACCGCTTCCGTTCCTTTGCAGAAGGCATCCATTTCAAAAACACCCATAGGCCCATTCCAGACGATCATCTTAGCATTTTTCAGTGCACCAGCATAAAGTTCCGCTGTTTTAGGGCCGATATCCAAGGCCATGCAGCTTTGATCCAGATTTTCAACGTCTTGTGCCTTGTTTCTAGCGTCAGCAGCAAAGGCTTCCGACATAACAAGGTCAACAGGCAAATAAAGTTTAACGTTTTTCTTTTCTGCTTTTATCAACAGTTCTTTAGCCAAAGCAATTTTATCTGCCTCGACAAGTGATTTTCCGACTTTATAGCCTTTCGCTGCCAAAAACGTATTGGCCATACCACCGCCAATTAAAAGAAAATCTACCTTATCCAGGAGGTTGTCAATTACACCTATTTTGTCCGATACCTTCGCCCCGCCAATGATAGCAGCAAAGGGATGAACCGGATTTTCAACAGCCTGCCCGACATAGCGAATTTCTTTTTCCAGCAAAAAGCCTGCTGCCGACGGCAAAAAGTGCGTAACCCCTTCTACAGAGGCATGAGCCCGGTGGGAAACGCCAAAACCATCATTAACATACAAATCAGCTAAAGAAGCCAGTTGTTCGGCAAAAGACATATCATTTTTTTCTTCTTCAGCATGGAAACGCAGATTTTCCAGCATTAATATTTCGCCTGGAACAAGTTTATCTGCGGCAGCCTCTGCTTCAGGTCCTATGCAGTCGCCTGCAAATTTTACAGGCACACCTAATAACTCGGCTAAATAAGCTGCAACAGGCTGCAGACTATATTTTTTATTAACCGTTCCTTTGGGACGGCCCAGATGGGCCATCAGAATTACCGCTGCTTTATTATCGAGCAAATATTTTATAGTATCTAAAGAAGCACGTATACGGGTATCGTCCGTTATTTTGCCGCTCTCATCCATTGGCACATTATAATCCACACGAACGAGAACCTTGCAGCCTTCAACGTCCAAATCCCATAAGGTTTTCTTATCCATCAAACAGAACCCTCTCTTTCGACTATTACAAACCTTTTTTGGCCATGTAAATAGCCAGATCGACTACTCTATTGGAATAGCCCCACTCATTATCGTACCAGGCAACAACCTTTGCCATTCTTGGGCCAACCATCATAGTAGAGAGACCGTCAACAATTGAGCTCAATGGACAGCCATTATAATCTTTGGAAACCAAAGGCAGTTCATTGTAACCCATGATTCCTTTTAATTCGCCTTCTGCGGCTTTCTTCAGTGCTTCATTGATTTCTTTTTCATTTGTGTCCTTGCTGAGCACGACTGTCAAATCAGTGATAGAAACGTTAGGAGTAGGAACACGCATAGCAAAACCATTCATTTTTCCTTTCAATTCAGGAAGAACGAGAGCAACAGCTTTGGCAGCACCAGTTGTAGTAGGAATAATTGACATCGCAGCAGCACGAGCACGACGTAAATCGCTGTGCGGCAAATCAAGAATTCTCTGGTCATTTGTATAGGAATGAACTGTGGTCATCAAGCCGCTTTCAATGCCGAAATTTTCCAGCAATACTTTGGTGAAAGGTGCAAGACAGTTGGTTGTGCAGGATGCATTAGAAACAATGTTATGTTTTGCAGCATCGTATTTAGTTTCATTAACACCCATAACGATAGTGATATCTTCGCCTTTTGCAGGTGCAGAAATAATAACCTTTTTAGCGCCACCGGCAATATGTGCTTTTGCTTTTTCACCAACAGTAAAACGGCCTGTAGATTCAACAACAATATCCACGCCAAGCTCTCCCCATGGAAGTTTGGCAGGATCTGTCTGAGCCAATACTTTTACTTTTTTGCCGTTTACTACCAGGTTATCACCATCAACAGTAACATCCGCATCAAAAGTACCATGGATAGAATCGTATTTTAAGAGATGTGCCAAGGTAGCCGCATCTGTAAGGTCATTAACTGCTATAATTTCAATTTCCGGGTTGTTTAATGCTGCACGAAATACGTTTCTACCTATTCTTCCAAACCCATTAATACCAACCTTTGCTACATTTGTCATAATACAAAAACCTCCTTGAAAATATCTGCTTTTTTTATTAAACATTATTCTTAAAGCTCTTCTGTAATAATTTTGGTTATGTCCTTAGCCGCAGCTTCATCGGTAATAAGGATATCCTGTCGTGATGCTCTGATAACTGCCAGAATAGCGGCAGCTTTTGACTTTCCTCCGCCGATGCCTATTACTTTCCTGATGTGCATTAAATCGTTAACCATCAGGCCGGCGTTATTTGTAACATAAACAACCTTACCATCCAGGCTGCAGTATTGGCCTATGGCTTCACCTACAGCGCCTTCTTTTTCCAATTTCTGTAAAATGTCCGGTGCCAGACCACGTCGTCTTGCCATGCTATCGGCTCTCCCCATACCATGTACAAGAATATCAGCATTTCTGATAATTTCGACTACCGATTTGACTGTTGTGTCTTCTGCCAAAATGCTGTTCAGAATCTCTTCGCTGACACCATCCGGTACATAAAGCTGTTTGTACCTTGCTCCAAATTTTCGCGCCAAAACTGAAGCAATCGTATTAGCCTGGTCTTCAACATTATCGCCCAGACCACCACGAGCCGGAACGACAACTGCTTTTGGTGCACTACCGCTGACGTTAGCAGCCAAAGCTGCCATCGTCGTTCCTCCGCTTACTGCGACGATATGCTCTTCGCCGTCACTAAGCAGATTGATAAGTATGCCTGCTGCAGCACGTCCGATTTCTCTTTTTACTACATCCTCCTGGTCGCAATCTCCAGGAATAATTACCACCCTGGCAATATTGAGTTTCTCACTAAGCAGATTTTCTAAAGATGAAAGATTCTGCAATTTGCGTACATAATCCGCAAGTTCCTTAAGAATTTCTTCTCCTTCATCCGTAACATACATCCCCAAAGGTGAAAAATTCAAAAGTCCGCAGTTCTTCAGAAAATCAACCTGCGCGCGCAAAACTCTTTCGCTAAGGCCCAAACGATTGGCTAGTGCTCTTCTGCCAATAGGTGATTCGTGACTTACTTGGCGAAGTACCTGATACCTTAATACCAACAATTCGCTGAGTTCAGGCACAATTTTTTTCTGTAAATTGATAATATTGTCCATTTGAACTCCTCAAGCACTAGACTTTTGTCCCTCGCGGAACTTTTTGAGTCCCACAAAACACAAAAATCCCCTTATTTTTAAATACATGCCTATTGTAGCACAGTAATCAAAAAAAGAGAAGTCTAATCAACTTTTCTTAAATAAACAAAAACCACGTCTCTTTTTCTAAACAAACACTTTGCATTTACTGCCTGATGTTTGTTAAAAAATCTGACGTGGTTTTAATTCATTACTTGCGATAGTTTACCGTTTCGGGATTCATGTCATGAAAATGCAAGCGCTCTTTTGCTGTTGCCTCCCACTCGGTTCCCTTCTTACCATGATTGCAGTACGGATCAATACTCAGTCCGCCGCGTGGCGTAAACTTTCCTAATACTTCTATATACTTTGGCTCTAACAATTTTATAAGGTCCTTCATAATAATATTAACGCAGTCTTCATGAAAATCGCCATGATTGCGGAAACTAAACAAATATAGTTTAAGAGCCTTGCTTTCTACCAGTCTTTCATCCGGCACGTAAGATATATAAATAGTGGCGAAATCAGGTTGCCCTGTCATTGGGCAAAGACTGGTAAATTCTGGACAGTTGAATTTCACAAAATAATCATTGCCCGGATGCTTGTTGGGAAAAGATTCCAGCACTTCCGGTGCATAATCCATTAGATACTTCGTATTCTGATTGCCTAGTAATGTAACGCCTGCCAAGTCTTCCTTATCTCTTCCAGCCATATTTGCCTCCTACCTTTTATCAATTATTTCTGTCAAAACTTCCTTCTTCTCCAAAGCGGTCACGAATGCGGCGCCAACAATGCCGGAAACAAGCTGACCTAAAATTATTGAAGAAAGCAATACCCAGTATGGTATGCTCAGCAGCAATGAAAGCCAGACAGGTACAGCCAAGCCAGGAATCAGTGTAATTGCCACCGCAATTAAATAATTTGGCAGATCTTTGCTTTTTAACCAGACAATTGCTGCGCTGGTTGCTATGCCAACCAAAGCTCCTCCCAGCATGTCCAGCAGTCCTAGCCCACCCATAATTGAATTGCTTACAAAATTAGCAAGGCCAAAAGGCACAACTAAAAATGGAAATATAGCACTCAAAGCATAGAGGGCTGTTGCAATACGTATCTGGTACTGACCAAAGGCAAAGCTTTGCGTACACATCATTACTACAACATATAGAGCAATGCATAGTGCAGAAATAGTTAATTTTCTGGTTTTGGTAAATTCTTTGTTAAACATGATTTCTCTCCCTTTTGCAGACACTTTGACAGACAAATAAAAAGAGGCCTAATGGCCTCTAAAATAAACAACAAAGCACTGCCTGTCAGCAGTATCGCCCATAGTTTTATTTAGAGACAGGATGGTTACGAACTGTCTGCTATGAAAATAGGAGTGGTGAGTTTTCCTCAACCACTCCAAGTATTATAGCTTATTTCTTGATGAATGACAAGTATCAGACAATCGACTTATCCGGATGAACAAAGATCCAGGCAATAACGCCAATTATTCCGGAAAAAGCTGTTGCCAAAAGTGCAGCATCCCAACTATAGGCTGTAGCAATCCAAGCCGTCAGAGTTGGTGCGATGACTCCGCCAACATTGCCCCAGAAATTCATCCAACCTGAAACTGAACCGGCAAACTTACCGCCCAGATTGATTGCACAAGCCCAAGAAGCATTAAATGTTAAACCAAGAGAGCCTAATGACAAAGATAGCCACATAACATTCCACATTGGATCCGGCGTCAAAGTCGCCATATATAATGCTATTGAGCACAGTACTATGCCAGAAGCACCTGTAATAGTTCTAATCCAGTATTGAGAGCCACCAGCGGCAATAGCCTTGTCACAAACATAGCCAGCGCCAAAAGTAATGATAATGAGCGTAAGCCATGGTAACGCGGCCCACATACCCATTTTTGCCAGAGAAAAACCATGTACTTCCATTAAATATAATGGGAGCCAGGATAAGAATACGAACATGACATAGTCAGTGATGAAATATTGGATGCCGATTGCCCAGAACTGCGTCGAACGGAAAAGTTTTCCCCAAGGTGCAACTTCCTTTTTGGTATCAGCAGTGCCACGGCCTTCCTGGATAAAAGCCAGTTCTTCTTTATTAACGTAAGGGCTGTCAGCCGGGTTTTCCGGTACGTATTTATACCAGAAATAGGCCATTACAAAGCCAACTAAACCGAAAAGAATAAAAACCATGTGCCAGCCAAATATTGAAAGCAAGGCAACTGTCGCAGCTGGTCCGATTACCGGTCCCAGGAAAGAACCAGTCAAAAGGAAAGAGCTGGCATTACCTTTTTCTTTTACATTAAACCACCTATAAATAGCTATACCGAAAGCTGGATAAACAGGACCTTCACCCATACCGAACAAGAAACGAATTGCAGCAAAGCTAAACTTTCCTTTGGCGCAAGCCGTCAAAACAGTAAACACTGACCACCAGATAACAGCCAAAGAGCCTGTAATGCGGTGACCAAATTTTTCTGCCATCATACCACCCGGCACCTGCATAAGAGCGTAGCCAGCAAAGAAAAAGGTCTGAATTAACCCCATATCAACCTTATCAAAGCCGTACTCCTTCATAATAACCGGTGTTGCTACTGAAAGATTAACGCGATCCATGTAAGAAACAAAACTGAGGATAAAAATAAGCCAAGCAACTTTCCACCTGAAATTAGTCATTTTTAACATAATCCTCCCACGTGAATAAAAATATAACAATACGTACAATAATATATGGTAATGTTCAAAATGTCAATATTTTCGCAACATATCAATAATTAATTAGATTTATGTATATTGTCATTGGACTTTTGTGTGTTATCATGAAGGAAGCAAAAGAAACGTCCCCGTGCTTCCAGTTGGCTCATGTGTCCCAGGCCAAGGCCTGTTCGGATAGAAGGTTCT